>CALBXO010000359.1 GCA_937890335.1 uncultured Pseudomonadota bacterium
ATCAACATGGGCGTCCCAGGGTGTGTGACTCTCGACGACGCGTGGACTGTGGTGACCAAAGATCGCCAGCGTTCCGCGCATTTTGAGCACACGATTGCCATCACGAAGGATGGCCCCTGGGTGTTGACTGCTCAGGCTTGACAAGTTTCGGGCTTGCGGCTAGGTAAGCCCTCCTTGCGCGAATAGTGTCGCGCGGGTTTGGACCGAGAGGTAGCGATGAAGGTCAAACCTTCGGTGAAGAAGCGATGTGAGAAGTGCAAGATCGTTCGTCGACGTGGCGTCGTACGCGTGATCTGCGAGAACCCGCGCCACAAGCAGCGTCAGGGATAGGGTAGGAGGCTTACCGTGGCTCGTATTGCAGGTGTCGACCTTCCGCGTCGGAAGCGTATCGACATTGCCCTGACTTACATCTTCGGCGTCGGTCATGCGACGTCGAAGGTGATTCTGGACCAGGCGGGTGTCGATGCCGGTGTTCGTACGGAAGAACTTTCCGACGAACAAGTGCGCGCGATCCGTTCGGCGATTGAAGAACATCACAAGGTCGAGGGTGATCTCAGGCGCGAAGTTCAGATGAACATCAAGCGCCTGATGGACCTTGGCTCGTACCGCGGTCTTCGTCACCGTCGTGGGCTGCCGTGCAACGGCCAGCGCACGAAGACGAATGCCCGGACGCGCAAAGGGCCGAAGAAGCTCGCGGTCAAGAAGAAGAAGAAGTAGCGACTTCGCGATCGATCGATCGCGGACCTGGAACGCGGCGCGGATGGTTCCGTGGCCGCGTTCGTTGCGACACAGACTCTGCAGCGCTGGCGCCCAAGGGTTCCAGATCGCATTGGACGGGATCGAAATCATCCCGTCGGAGGTGACATGTACAGGCACTGGCGAGATCTCATCAAGCCGAAAGAGGTCCGGATCGACTCCGAGTCGAAATCGGATTCGTACGCGAAGTTCGTGTGCGAGCCGCTGGAGCGTGGCTACGGTACGACCCTTGGCAACGCGCTGCGGCGCATTCTGCTCTCGAGCCTCCAGGGCGCCGCTGTAACCAGCGTTCGCCTGGACGGGGCGCTGCACGAGTTCACGACGCTGCCCGACGTAAAGGAGGATGTCACGGACATCATTCTCAACGTCAAAGGGCTGCTGTTGAAGCTGCACGGTCACGAGACCGAGGTCATCAGCATCGACAAGTCGGGCGCTGGCGCAGTCACGGGTGCGGATGTCGTGACGAACCAGAATGTCGAGGTCCTCAACCCCGGCCATCACATCGCCATGCTGTCGCCCGAAGGGCGCGTGCACATGGAGATGACGGTTCGCAGTGGTCGTGGGTATGTGCCGGCGTCGCGCAACAAGGAGCTCGACGCTCCGATCGGCGTGATCCCGGTGGACAGCCTGTTCAGCCCGATTCGCAAGGTGAACTACATGGTCACCAACGCGCGTGTCGGTCAGCAGACGGACTACGACAAGCTGACGCTCGAGGTGTGGACGGACGGGTCTGTGGATCCGGCGGACGCGGTCGCCTTTGCGGCGAAGATCCTCAAGGAGCAGGTCGGTATCTTCATCAACTTCGACGAGAACCTCGAGCCCGAGTGGGAAGAGGAGATCGAGGAGGATGAGCCGCTCAACCCGAACCTGCTTCGTCCCGTGGACGAGCTGGATCTCTCGGTGCGGTCGGCGAACTGCCTTCAGAACGCGAACATTCGATACATCGGCGACCTGGTCCTCAAGACCGAGGCGGAGATGTTGAAGACGAAGAACTTCGGTCGTAAGTCCCTCAAGGAGATCAAGGACATCCTCTCCAAGATGGGTCTTTCGCTCGGGATGAAACTGGACAATTGGCCGCCGCCGCAATTGCGCGAGCAGGCCTGATAGGTCCGGCCGCGTTCTGCGCGGTCGGCCGAGCTCGGGTAGAGACAATGAGGCATCAAAAGCGTGGCGCGAAGCTCAACCGCACAGCGTCCCATCGGAAGGCCATGTTCCAGAACATGGCCGCGTCTCTGATTCGCTATGAGCGGATTCAGACGACGGACCAGAAGGCCAAGGCGCTGCGCGGGTTCGTGGAGCCGCTCGTCACCATGGCCAAGCGTGGGGATCTCCACGCGCGGCGGCTGGTGGATTCGCGGCTGCAGGATGCCGAAGGCACCCAGAAGCTGTTTTCGGACCTGGCCGAGCGCATGCGCGATCGGCCCGGTGGCTACACCCGGATCGTGAAGGTCGGTCGCCGCAAAGGCGACAACGCGGCCATGTCATTGATTGAGTGGGTGGACGCGGATCTCGAGAAGATCATGGAGGCCCGCGGCCTGGACGAGGACGACATCTACGATGCCGACTCGGACGAGGACGGTGAGGAGGCTGAGGGCGACGAGGACGGCGACGAGAAGTAGAGTTTCGTCGTCGGCATCTAGCCAAGGTACGTATTGTTGACAGAGGGCGTGGTGAAAAGTTCACCGCGCCTTTTGTGCATTGAGGAGTGAGCGATGAAGAGAACGTTTGCGCTCGTCGTGTTGGCGGCCGCGTGTTGGGCAACTCCCGCCTGGGCCGAGTCCCACGCCGAGGCTGCCCCTAAGCTCGAGACCAAGATCGAGATCCCGTCGAGGGTGCTCGCCAATGGCCTGGAGGTCTTGGTGATCCCGGACTCGTCGCTGCCGTTGGTGACGATTGAGATTGCCGTGAGGAACGGCGCGTACACGGAGCCTGCCGAGTACAACGGGCTCAGTCATCTGTACGAACACATGTTCTTCAAGGCCAACTCGAAGCTGTCGAGCCAGGAGGCCTACCTCAAGCGTCAGCGCGAGCTCGGCATGGTGTGGAACGGGACGACCAGCGCGGAGCGGGTCAACTACTACTTCACGCTGGGTTCCGCAGATCTGGAGGGTGGCATGGAGTTCATGCGCGACGCCATCCGGACCCCGGTCTTCAAGGAGGAGGAGCTGGTCAAGGAGCGGCAGGTCGTCATTGGCGAGCTGGAGCGAAACCAATCGAATCCGTACTTCCACTTCAGGCGCGCCATCGACGCGAAGCTCTGGTGGAAGTACCCGACCCGCAAGGACACGATCGGCGACCGCAAGACCATCGAGACCGCGACCGTCGCGAAGATGCAGACGGTGAAGGGCAAGTTCTACATCCCCAACAACTCGCTGCTCATCCTCGCCGGTGACGTGGACGAGGAGACGGGGTTTGCCATGGCCGAGAAGTTCTTTGGGGATTGGGAGCGAGGGGAGGACCCATTCAAGCTGGACCCGGTACCGCCGCATCCGCCGCTCAAGGGATCTGAGGCGGTCATCGTCAACAAGCCGGTGCAGGTCATCAGTGGGACGCTGGCTCTCCATGGGCCGTCAGTACGCAAGGACCCGACGGCCACCTACGCGGCCGATGTGTTCAGCTTCATTCTGGCGCAGGAGAACAGCCGTTTCCACAAGGCTCTGGTGGACAGTGGACTGACGCTCGGCGCAGGGATCAGCTACTACACGCTGAATCAGACCGGGCCGATCAACATCAGCTTCGCGACGACGCCGGATAAGCTCGACGCGGCGGTGGCCGCGCTTCTCGAGGAGGTGTCGCACTTTGCGGACGACGACTACTTCACCGACGAGCAGATCCGTACTGCCAAGACACTGCTGGCCGTGGACCACATCTACGGCCAGGAGAAGATGAGCTCCTACGCGCACACCGTCAGCTTCTGGTGGGCCGTCGCCGGGCTCGACTACTACACCGGCTACGTGGACGCGCTTCAGAAGGTCACCCGCGAGGACATGAAGAAGTATGTACTCGACTACGTGCTCGGAAAGAATGTGGTGTTCGGGTTCATTCTTAGCGAGAAGGCACAGGAAGCGGCTGGTTTGACCGAGGCCAAGGCAAGCGCCTGGGCCAAACCCATCAAGGCTGCCAAGAAGAAGAAGGGGGGCAAGTGATGCGACATCTTTGCTTGGTAGCGCTGTCAGCGCTCGCATTCACCGCGTGTGAGACGACCCCTGAGGTCAAACCGGACCCCCTCCCGAAGGAGGTGGTCACCATGAAGATCCCGGAACTTTCCGCGGTGTCTCAAGAGGCGATCGCCGGCTCGGGTGTGGAGGAGTTCACCGTGGACGGGCTGAGGGTCATCCTCAAGTCTACGCCCGGTCGTCCCGTTGTCGCCGCGCGTCTCTACATCGCCGGAGGCCTGGCCACGGCGGATCCGAAGACAGTCGGAATTGAAGACCTCGCGTTGAAGGTCGGTACCGGCGCCGGGACCAAGACCACGCCGCGCGCGCAGTTCAAGGCCGCGCTGGAGTCCATGGGTAGCAGCATCGGCGGCGGGGCTGATCGGGACTATTCGACCGTGACCGCCCGCAGCACGCGCCTGTACTTTGAAGACACTTGGAAGCTGTTCGCGCAGACCCTCACAGAGCCGAGCTTCGACGAGAAGGAGTTTGGGCTTGTGAAAACACGCACCATTGAGGGCATCAAGGGTCGGCTCGACGATCCCGACGCGTCGCTGCGCGTGACGGCCACGGACGTGTTCTTCGCGGATCATCCGTACCGTTTCCAGACCGATGGGGAGGTGGAGACCGTGGAGCCGCTGACACGCGACGACCTCGCGGCCTACTACACTGCGATCCTGACGCGGAGCCGCTGCACGTTGGTGGTTGTGGGGGACGTGGATCGTGCCTGGCTTGAGGGGGCGATCAAGTCTGACCTCGCAGCGTTGCCCGCCGGGGAGTGGGCGCCGGTGTTGCCGCCGGAGCTCAACGTCGGTGCTGCGGACATGAAGTTGGTGGAGAAGGAGGTCGCGACCAATTACCTCCTGGGCTACTACGCCGCGCCGCCGCCGACGCATCCGGACTACTTCTTGTTGAAGGTTGCGACCTCCATTCTTGGGGACCGGTTGTTCGAGGAGGTCCGGACCAAGCGGAACCTGACGTACGCGGTGTCAGCCGGGTTGGGCGGGCGACAGCGCAACTATGGTTACCTCTATGTCACCGCTGTGGATCCGCAGACGACGGTGGGGGTCATGTACGGCGAGGTGGAGCGGCTCCAGAACGAGCCCATTGATCCAGAAGAGCTCAAGGATCAACTCAACGTGTTCCTGACGGAGCACTACCTCGCCCAGGAGACCGTCGACGCCCAATTGGGGAGCCTCGGTGGTTCCGAGATGATCGGCGGCGGTTGGGAGCAGACGCTCGTGTTCATCGAGCGGGTGCGAGCCGTGACACCGGAAGACATTCAGCGGGTGTCCAAGGAGTACATGCGCAATCTGCACTGGGGCTATGTGGGTGATCCGGCCAAGGCGGACAAGGCGCAGCTGACGTCGAAATGATGCTGGCGCAAGGCCGGGTCGAGGGCTTTGCCCCCGCACCGGGCGTGGGCATCAATGCCGAGGTCGCCTACATGGCGATGTGTCTGGGCGTGGAGGGCGTGGACGTGGCCGGCGTCACTGGGACGGCGTTCCGGACGCACTTCTTCACGCCCGAGGTCAACCTCGGCATGGAAGACCCGCCGGCGTGGACGTGGTCAAGCCTGCGCCACAACAACTACGGCCACCACGAGGCCACCGCGTACTACTACGGCGGTGACGTGATTCCGGTCACCGACCGGAATGCGGTTCAGAACTGGAAGCTGTTGCGTTTCGAGATCGACGCGGGTCGGCCTGCGACCGTGTTTGGGCTGGACCCGAACCCGGCCCGGCCCGTGCTCGTCACAGGCTATGATCTCTACAAGGCTCCGCTGCGCCAGGTGCTGTTGCTTGCCGATGGCGTCGAGGTCGACGTCACCGGGGCCGCGCTTGGGGACGTGGAGATCATTCTGGTGCGCCGGGGACCGCGGGTGCCGTACCGCCCAACCGACGAGGACCGACGCACAGACATGTTCCGTTGGGTTGTGCGGCACGTCAGGGGCGAGAAGGAGCTGGTCTACGAGACCTCCCGTTTCTACGCGACCGGGGCGTCGGCGCTTCGGTACGCCGCTGGCTTCGTGAGGTCTGCGCAGGAGGCCGACGCGTATGCCTTCGCGGTTACTTTTGTTTCGGAGTGCGTCCAGGCGCGCCAGCTCGCCGCCGAGTTTGCCGGTCAGCACCTCGGCGTTGAGGTCGGGCATGCGGTGTCGGCGGAGCTCGCCGAGCTCGTCGCTGCGGCTTCGGCGCTTGAGGGGCGCGGGTTCGAGGTTGCCGCTGGGCACCTGGAGCTGGCTGCCTCGGCCAGTTTGAAGTGGGCCGATCTCGTCGAGACAGCGTGAATGACGGCTCCGGCGGAGCCGCGCCGAATCCCCTGACGGGGCGTGCTGGCGATCGCTCCGATCCGGTTGGCGCCTCCGATGGCTTGGCGGCCGGGCAGTGGATAGCTGTGGGCCTGCTGTTCGTCACCGCGCTGGGTGTCGTGTTCGGAGGCGCGGTCGGCGCCGGATTTGTCGATTGGGACGATGTCCGATTCCTGGTCCTGAACCCAATCGTCTCCGGTTCCGATGTCGTCTTCGTCGACCGTCTGTTGACGCCCACCGTCGGCTATTTTGCCCCCGTCACGCTGAACCTTCAGGCGGTGCTGTGGCGCCTCGGCGACGGAGCGGCGTGGCCGTTTCATCTGCTCAACGTGCTCGTCCACGGCGGCTGTGTGGCGTTGGTGGCGGTCGTCGCGCGGCGGATGGGTGCGAGGTGGCCGCTCGCGCTGGTGGCGGCTGCGGTGTTTGGCTTTCACCCCCTCGTCGCGGAGCCGGTGGCGTGGGCGACGGGGCTCAAGGACGTGCTCGCCGCAGCGCTGGCTTTGGCCGCGACGTTGCTGTTCCTCGGGGGCAGGTTCAAATCCGCGCTCGTGGTCGTCGTGGCGGCTGCATTGTCCAAACCTGTCGGCGCTACGGTGGGGATCGCGTGGTTGGCGTTCCTCGTGTGGCGCCGGTGGCTGCGGCCCGCCGAAGAGGACGCTGGCGAGCCGCGCCAAGCTGAGCCGACGCCAGCCACCGAGGATGTGGACGGCCCGCTGCCAGCCGAGGTCGTGCATGGCGGAGCAGTTGTGGGGGGGCCGGCGCCAGGCGCGTCGGTCCCAGGTCGGGGGCGGTGGGCAGCAGCATGGGCCGGCGCGGTTCTCGGGGCCGTGATCCTCGTGCTGGGCGCGGTTCAGCACAACGCGCTCATGGTGGAGGCGCCTGTGGACACCACAGGTTGGGCGCTTCAGCCGGCCATGGCGTTTGGCCACTACGTGCACCACCTGGCCTGGCCCGTACAACTGCATCCCATGTACGACGTGGACAGGACCGTCGGCTTCGCAGACTGGCACACTGCAGTCGGGCTGGTGGCGATGATGGCGCTCGTCGCGTTGGCTTGGTACGCCCGACGGTCGCGGGGAATTCTCGCGTTGCTGCTGGCGGCCGCCGCGTACCTGCCGACGAGCAATCTATTGCCCTTCCCGCGTTTCCTGTCGGACAGCTACGTCTACGCGCCGCTGGCGTGGTGTTGCGTCGGCGCGGCGGTGCTGGCCTCGGCTGCGTCCGCGAAGACGCGCCGCCAGATCACTGCGGTCGGGGTCGTGGTTGCCGTGGTTCTTGGCGGGTTGTGCGCGGGGCAGGTGGGGCGGTGGAGCAGCAATGTTTCGCTTTGGGGGCCGGTCACGAGCGAGCGGATTTCCTGGGCGCAGCCTTGGCTCCTCCTGGCGCAGGGGCTGGCTGCTGACGGAGACCTCTCGGGAGCGTCAGTCGCCTATGCCCAGTTTCATGCGCGGACCGATTCGACACAGTACCTGGCGAGCTTTGGGCAGACCCTGGCCCAGTCGGGACGCGTCGGCGACGCGGAGTGCGTCATGGTTGCGGACGTGTCGCGAGGAGGTGGCGCCCGCGCGCTGCACAACCTTGCGCTTTTGATGGTCAGCCAGCCTGCGCACCAGGTCAGGCGCACGCCTGAGGTCGATCAGGCGATGGATTGGGCGCTGGCGGCGCGTCGGGCCGGCCGGCTGCGTTGGCCGGTCGAGTTGCAGGAGCGGCTCGCGCCGCGGCGCACGGCGCTCGTTGCGCAGCCGGTCCAAGCGCCGCTCGCGTGCTCGTGCCTTGCGGCGCCGGCCGTGGCGTTCGAGGCGGCCTTTCCCGATGTGACGGATCGTTAGGCCGGCACTCCCGACGCAGCCGCAAAGCAGGGCAGGACTTTGGGGGCGTCGGTACCAGCCTACGAGCTGCAACTCAGCGCCGAGCACCCAGGTTTGTCGCGGGCCCACTCCGGGCGCTTTGCAGCAAAATGCTCGCGGGATGGCTGCTCGTCGTAGGGGGTCCGCAGCACGTCGAGCAGCTCCGTGATTCGGGCCGCGTCCCCCTTCTCCGCGAGCTCGATGGCCTCCTGCGCCAAGTAGTTTCGCAGCACGTATTTGGGGTTCACGGCGTTCATGGCGGCTGCGCGCGCGTCGGCGGTGCGCCCGTCCGCTTCCAGCCGGCGCGCGTAGCGTCGGAACCAATGCCCCCAGCTCTCGACGTCTGCCGGCGAACAGGCGTCGGGCGCGTACAGCGCGTGTCGCACGGGGGCCAGAAGCTCTTCGGCGCTGGCAGTGGGCAGGTGGTCCGCGCTCGTGCTCCAGTCGGCAAGGGCGCGGAAGAACAGCGTCATGTCTGTCTCGACGCGCTCGAGGTTCTCCCCGAGATCGTCCCAGAGGGGACCGTCGATCGCAGGATCGTACTCGCTGAGCCCGAGCTTTCCGGCGATCATCTCACGCGACGCCTCGGTCCATGCGTCGTCAAATCCGGCCAGCGCCTTGCCCAGGGCGTCCACGTCGCCCACCAGCGGGTACAGTGACTCGGCAAACCGCGTGAGGTTCCACTCCGCGATGGCGGGCTGGTAGCCGAAGCGATACCTGCCCTGTGCCTCGTCGGTGGTGTTGGGTGTCCAGTCCGTGTCAAAGGCGTCGATCCAGCCGTAGGGGCCGTAGTCGATGGTCAGGCCAAGGATGGACATATTGTCGGTGTTCATCACGCCGTGGACAAAGCCCACGCGCATCCAGTGGGCGACCATGACCGCGGTGGCCCGGGCGACCCACTCCAAAAATGCCAGCACCGACTCTTTGGACAGGGGACCCAGCGCCGGGAAGTGGGTCTCCAATGTGTAGGCCATGAGCTGTCGGAGCGTGTCTTCGTCCTGGCGGGCTGCGTGGATCTGGAAGCTGCCAAAGCGCAGGAAGGACGGCGCCACTCTGCAGACGATCGCGCCGGGTTCCGCGGCGGCGTTGCCGTCGTAGAACATGTCACGGACGACCTTGTCTCCCGTGGTGACGAGGCTTAACGCGCGAGTGGTCGGCACGCCGAGATGATGCATGGCCTCGCTGCACAGAAACTCGCGGATGGAGGAGCGCAGCACCGCGCGCCCGTCCGCGCGCCTTGAATAGGGTGTTGGCCCGGCGCCCTTGAGCTGAAGCTCATAGCGCTGCCCTGCCTCGACGACTTCTCCGAGCGTGATGGCGCGCCCGTCTCCGAGTTGTCCGGCCCAGTGGCCGAATTGGTGCCCACCGTAGCAGGCTGCGTACGGTCGCATGCCGTCCAGGACGAGGTTCCCTCCAAACGCCTGCGCAAACCATGGGTCGGTGATGTCGTGGTCGCGCAGTCCGACCATCCGGGCGACCTCCGGCGACCAGGCCAACACTCTGGGGGCGGCCACCGGTGTGGGCGTCACGGCGGACCAGGCGGCGCCAAAAACCTGCCTTGTGGCGTTGCGGGTCTCCGGGTCGCCCGGCAGATCACGGACGAATTTGTCGTCCCAATTCAATTGCATACGGCTCCCACGCCAGGTCAGCGCGTCAGGTAGGGGTTGAGAAGCGGGTTGTTGTAGCCCGTCTCCGCGGTGCGGTGGATGTTTCCTTCGCGCGGGGCGTCGATGTCGAAGTGATCTCCGTCCATCAGCGGAACGGCAAACGCGTGGATGCGGTCGAGACCGAAGTGTTCGAGCGCGGCGCGCCACACGGCTTCTACGAGCAGGTAGTAGCGCGCAAAGTCGGGCTGGCAGGTCCCCGCCTCACACGCGACGCCGTCCACGTAGGCGGCGTTGGGTCCGGCCGAGACGGAGACGATCACGGGTAGATCACCCAATTCCTGGGCTGCGGCGTCGAGCGATGCGATGAGGTTCTCCGCGATCGGCAGCTCGGACGCGGGTGGGTTCGCCGCGGTGTCGATGTCGATCACGACGCCATCAAACAGCGCGTGGTGCGGCGGCGACGACGCCAAGGCGGTCCGGCCCCCGCTGGTGTAGCGAAGTGTCACATGGAGCCACAGCTCGTTCAGGTCCTCGTCGCGCAGCGCGGCGAGGGTCGCGGCCTCGGCGCTCCGCAGCTCCGCCTCAATGTCGTCGCACAGGGACTCCTCGGGACTGCAGATCGAGGAGAGGCTGCGACGGTGGGAGGCGTTCCCTTGCATCGCCACGCGGACACCTCGCCCAGACAGGTCGAACACCCGGTCGAAAGCCAGCGCGTAGAGGCGAAACAGGTCGGCACCCAGCCACCGCTGAACCATGGTTCTTCGCACGGCGGACTCCTCGGAGAGTCCGCTCAGGTCGGCGCTCCAGAGGCTGGAGCCATGGCGAGCCGCGAGCGCCGCGACGCGGTCGGGGCGCTGCCGAATCAGGCCGTCGATCTCCGTAGGGGAGACGGCACCGGTGTAGAGGGTAAACAGGTCGTCGTCGTCGACCGCGGCCGGGTAGTGCGTACACCCCGCAGACGAGAAGGCGTCTGTGTCGCAGACCGGGTCATCGACTGTGACCGTCCCGTCCGGTTCCAGCGTGAACCCGCGTAGCTCGTGGCCCATGGTCGAGTGCCAGGCGGGGGTGAGGCGCTCGCCGCTGCGGGTCGTGAATGCCGTGGCGCGGGCCAGATCCATGTCCTCGGTGCCCCGCTCGACCGAGCCGCCTTCGTCGATGCCGTAGGCGGCCACGATGCGGAGCATCAGCGGCGGGAGCGCAGCGCCGGAATCGACCAGCAGCCCCGCCGGCCCTTGGCACACCCGGTAGAGCGCGCCCTCGCCCGAGGCGAGGAAGTTTGCCTCCTGGAGGGAGACGCCGTCGCCCGGTTCCAGATCCAGCATTGCGTCAGGGAGTGCCCCGCAGTCTCCCTCCCCGGCGACGCAGACCACGCAGAGGGTCTGAATGTGCGCGCCCGGTGCCGCCCCGTAGTCAAACCGGAGGCATGCGGTTCCGGATGCCGCGCAGGTGGCGGTCTGCCCGTCATTGCCAACCGTAAGCACATCGTCGGTGACGAGATCGAGCGGATCTCCCAGGCCGCCGAGGTCCACGGCGTCGCCCACAGCCACGAATTGGTGCGTTGCGTAGCGCGTTGCGCTGAAAATGCCCTCGTCCGGCTCGTCCTGGCACGCCCCCGCAATACAGCGCTGATCGTCGCGGCAGGGAGGATCGCAGGCGGGCGGGGGCGCGTCGACGCAGCGGCCGTCCCGGCAGGCCTGCAGCTCAGTGCAGGGCGGAGTGCAGGCGCCCCGCTCCACGCATTGGTTGTCCCGGCACACCCGATCGTCGTCGCAAGCGGGATCGCAGATCGCCTCGGGCGCAATGCACGACCCCTCCAGGCAGACCCTCCCGCTCTCCGCGCAAAACTCGACCAACGCGTCCGGGTCCGCGCATCGGCCCGTCGCCGGGTTGCACACCCCGTTGCTCGATGGGGTGATGGCGATGTCGCCCTCGCACCGCGTGGGAAGCGCGGCGCAGTCCAGCTCGGGTGCACACCGATTTTCGATGCAACGAGCTGAGATACACCCGTCGTCGGCGCACTCCTTGGCGTCTTCGACGCAGGCCTCCGAGGCCGCGCAGCGGCCCAGGGTTTTGGTGCGTGAGGTGCACTGGCCGTCGATGACCAGGCGCTCCTCGAGTACAGGGTTGCCGTCCAGGCAGGTCTGGCGCACGGGGCCGCAGGCGTCGAGCACCGTGAAGTCCCCCGGTGGGGGTGTGCTACAGGCGGCGAGGACGCTGCACACTGCGGTGCAGACAAGGAGCGTGTAGCGCATTGGCGGACCGAGCCTCGGGGAGACAGACAGCGCCGAATTTCGTGCGGCCGCCGGACGGCGATACCGCAGTATCGTCGGCCGAAGGCCGTGTGGAAGGCGGTGTTGTTTGGCCGGCGAGGCGACGGGAGTCAATGTGCTACATGCTCCTAGCGTCGTCCTGACGGCCCAGCCTGGAACTGCGGGCGGCGGTTCGGGGGGCGTGTTGCGCAGGGGCTCTCGCGGCCAGGGAGCTGGCCGTGCAGCGATCGGACCGGATCTCATCACCCATTCAGTGTGGCATGCTGCGGACCCGGAGGCCATCCCGGCGAGCGGGACACGCGATATGGCGAGGGACCAGCCACCGTGCTAGCGTG
The DNA here is from genome assembly GCA_937890335.1 of uncultured Pseudomonadota bacterium. Lineage (GTDB taxonomy): Bacteria > Myxococcota_A > Bradymonadia > Bradymonadales > CALBXO01. Next base: position 12,282 of record CALBXO010000359.1, read on the forward strand.
AGCGCATGCGCGTTCTCATCGCCTCCCTCGGAATGCTCCTGTTCGTCGTATCCGGCTGCACCGACGGCCCAAGGGGTGGGGCCGGCGCAGACCTGTGCGACGCGCGCGCACCGGTCTGCGATCCCGTCTGCGACCAGGGCGAGATCTGCGACGCGTCCTGCGCGTGCGCACCCGCGCCCGCGTGCGACCCTGGGAGGCCTGTGTGCACCCCCGCATGCCAGGGCGAAGACAGCTGCCGCACAGACTGCACCTGTGGAGCGCCCGAGCCGCCCGACCCGGGCGCGTGCGATCCCGAATCCCCGGTGTGTGTCGCGCCTTGTGGCCCACGTGAGTTCTGCGCGTCGGATTGCACCTGCGCAGCCCTGCCCTGTGATCCAGACGCCGCAGTCTGCGATCCGGGGTGCGCCGTCGGCGAGTACTGCACGCGCAACTGCATGTGCGCGCCGGAGCCCTGCGACGCGGACAACCCCACGTGCGATCCCGGCTGCGGCGAGGGCCAGGTGTGCACGCGAACCTGCCAGTGCGAAGACTTCATGTGTGATCCCGTGCGGCCCCTCTGCGCGGATGACTGCGGCGATTCCGCGTTCTGCAACAGCTCGTGTGTCTGCGAGGCGCTGTGCGACGCGGACAATCCGGTGTGCGATCCGACCTGCGGCGACGGCGAGTTTTGCGGGCCTGACTGCCTGTGCCTTCACCGCGAAGTGTGCGACCCCGAGCGTCCGCTGTGCGATCCGCCGTGCAACGACGGAAAGGTCTGCGGTTCCACCTGTGAGTGCCTGGCTCCGTGCGACCCGGACAACCCTGTGTGCGTGCCCAATTGCTCGCCCCTGGAGTTCTGCGACGACTCCTGTGCGTGCGCCTTGCGCCCGTGCAATCCCGACGAGCCCGAATGCGACCGGGACTGCAGCGACGGGGAGATCTGCGGGCCGTCGTGCCTGTGCCAGCCCACGCCGGACTGCGACCCACGGGAACCCATTTGTGAGCCTGGCTGCGGCGACGGTGAGTTCTGCGCCAACAATTGTGAATGCTACGCGGACGGGACTCGCCTGCCCGACCTGATCGTGGACCCGGGCGGCCTGATCAACAGCCTCTTCATTGAGGAGCGCGACTTCAATGAGAACCATTGCGCGGTGGTGGAGGGGTGTGTCGTGGAGCCCGGATTCCGGCGACTGCTGCGCTTCAACACCGTGACGCCCAACATCGGCAACGCCGACATGTACATGGGCAATCCCAACGAGAACCTCGACCTCTTCGAGTACAGCGATTGCCACGGGCATTTTCACTTCGTGGGGTACGCCCAATACGCGCTCCTGGACGCCCGTGGCGAGACCGTGGCCGAGGGGCGTAAACAGGCGTTCTGCCTCTTGGACAGCACGCGCTACCTCAACGGGGACGATGTGCCAGCCGAGGCCCAGTACAACTGTGGCAACCAGGGCATCACCCGCGGATGGGCAGACATCTATGGTGCCGGATTGGACTGCCAATGGGTGGACATCACGGATGTGGAGCCCGGCGCCTACGAGCTGCGCGTCAGTCTCAACAACAACCGAACCATCGAGGAGCTCAGCTACGACAACAACGTGGTGACGACCCATGTGATCATCCCAGCCCCGGACCCTCTGGGCAGCTGTGAGTTCCAGCCAAACGCCCGCGGCGTGGGGAGGGACTGCGGGTGGCAGGTGGCGCTCGTGGACACGTGCACGCCAGGGGAGCCGGTGGCCGCGGGCTGCGCCGAGGGTGGTGGTTGTGGCCTGGGCTCGTGCACAGGTGACCCCGTGATGCGCGTGTGCGACGGGCGCGGTGAGGGTTGCACGAGCGGCCAGGCCCTCGGGGTCAGCGATGACGCGTGCGGCGGCAATTGCCCGCTGGTCAATTTTGTCTGCCCCGAAGGGGGTGTCTACACCGTGTTGACGGGCGGGAATCGACCCAATAATGCGTTCACCTGCGAGGTGGCGACCCAACTCGGCCACGTTCGGGGTGACCCGACCGCAGAGTGTGTTCAGAACGCGCGCGGGGTGGACCGCAACTGCGGCTGGCAGGTCAGCGACTCGTTCGTGTGCGAGCCGGGTGGACCGTTGGCGATTGGATGCAACGCGGGCGACGGGTGCGCCCTGGGTGATTGCCAGGGAGACACGATCCTGCGGATATGTGACGGCCATGGCAACCGCTGCCTGTCCAGCGAGCGCATCGGCACCAACGACGACGCGTGCAGTACACTCTGCTCGTTCGCGCGGTTGATGTGCCCTGACTCGGGTGTGTTCACCGTGCTGGACGGCCCGTACCGGTCCGAGCTGGACGCGACCTGCAACCTGGCCGTGGAGGGAGCGACTGCCTGCCTCACGGACGCGCTGGAACCCAACGACAACCCGCGGGACCCGCCGCTGTTCGCCGTGGGGCGCGCGGACGACCTCAACCTCTGCCGCGGTGAGCGCGAGTACTACACGGTCTTCGCCAACGAGCCGGACAGGATCGCGGTCACCATGGAGCTCTCCGCGCAGGACGCGGAGGTGCAATTGGACCTGTTTGACCCAATGGGTCAGTTGATCCAGAGCGTCCAGGGGAGCGAGCCCTCCGTCCACCTCGACGCCCCGGTCGGCGAGCCCGGGCAGCACCGCCTGAGCCTGCGGCTGCTGCGCGGGACGATGACGGGCTACAGCCTGGAGCTGGCCCTGCCCCTCGACGAGTAGCCATGTCCGAACCACAGTCCCTCGAGTCTCTGATCGGTTGGGACGATCTCCTGACAGAGGAAGCGCAACAGATACGCGCCTCGGTCCGGGAGTTCGTCCAGACCGAGCTTGTGCCCGGCATCACGCAGGTCTGGGAGGACGGGCGTTTCCCCGACGAGAAGACCGCGGCTTTTGCGGCGCTCGGCCTGTTTGGCGCCAACCTCGAGGGGTATGGGTGCGCCGGGGTCTCCAACCTGGCCTATGGCATGGCGCTGCACGAGCTGGAGCGGTGCGACTCCGGGTACCGGTCATTTGTCTCCGTGCAGACCAGCCTGGCCATGTTCGCAATCCACCGGTTTGGCAGCGAGGATCAGAAGCGACGCTGGCTGCCGGAGATGGCTGCGGGCCGTGTGTTGGGTTGTTTTGGACTCAGCGAGCCCGACCACGGCAGCGACCCGGCTTCGATGGCGACGAACGCCGTCAGGGACGGTGACCAGTGGGTGATCAACGGGTCCAAGCTATGGATCACGAACGCGCAGGTGGCGCAGCTGGCCGTGATCTGGGCCCGAGAGCGCGGCGGACGCGTGCGGGGATTCCTGGTGGAGCGGGGCACCCCTGGCTTTGAGGCGGGCGACATTCCGCACAAGCTGTCCATGCGTGCCTCGCATACCGGGGCGCTGTACCTGAGCGATGTCCGGGTGCCCACGTCTGCAGAGCTGCCCGATGGTGTGGGGCTGCGCGCTCCGCTCGCGGTGCTCAACAACGCACGATTGGGCGTGGCGTTTGGCGTGCTCGGGGCGGCGCGGGACTGTTTGGAGCGCGCCATCCAATACGCGCGTGACCGGGTCCAGTTTGGCGTGCCCATCGCGCGCAAGCAGCTGGTGCAGAAGCGCCTTGTGGATGTAGCGGAGGAGGTGGTCAAGGCGTCGGTGCTCACTGCGCATTATGGACGACGCAAGGACCGGGGGGCGTTGACGGCCGCGCAGGTCAGCTTGCTCAAGCGGAACAATTGTCGCATCGCGCTTGAGGCTGCCCGCGAGGCCCGGGCAATACTCGGCGCGAGCGGGATCACCACCGACAACCACGTGCTGCGTCACGCGCTGAATCTCGAGAGCACCTACACGTACGAGGGCACCCACGAGATCCACACATTGGTCGTGGGGCGTGCGCTGACAGGGGAGGCGGCGTTCTGAACGCGAAAGGAACGAGCGAGTTTGGCGCCATCATCGCCGATCTACGGCAGCGGGTGGGGGCGCTGCGCAGTCTGGGCGTGCAGGGACGTCTGGACGTCCTGGCCGGCTGGGCTGCGGACTTTGACCCCGATCCCGCCGGCATCGCCGAAGAATCCGGGCTCAGCCCCGAGATGGTCTCCTGGGGCGTGCGGACCACCGTCCGTGAGGTGGCGCAGCTGGGCTCGATGTTGGATGAGGCGCTGGGCGACAGGTACCGGGTCGGTGGATTCCGGGGCCACACGCAGACGGTCATGCCCGACATCGTGGGTCATGTCTGGGCGCGGACCCTGCCCACCTCTGGCTGGCTGCCGGTGCTGTCATGCCTCGCGGCGGGCAGCGCATGTGTCATCAAGGCGCCGGAGGGGGCGCAGGCCGCCGCTGAGGTCTTGCGCCAGAGCCTGCCCCAGGTGTTTCCCGTGGCCGTGCACGCCTGGGCCGGCGGCGAGGACGGCGACGAAGCGCTGGTGCGGCGCAGCGGCGCGGTGGTCGTATCCGGCGGTGTGAACGCTGTGGAGCGCTACGCGGAGCTGACCCAGCGGCGGCAGATCCCATTTGTCCCGTTTGGGCCGGGTTGCAGCATCGCGGTCGTGTCCGCGGACGCCGACGTGGACATCGCGGGGCTCGCGCTCGACGTGGCGGCGTACGACCAGCGGGGCTGCCTGTCGCCGCAGTCGGTGTGGGTGGAGGGCCCAGGGCGAGACGTCGCGGCGCAGCTCGCCCGGGCGCTGGGGGCTCTGGCGAACGATCTGCCGCGCGGACCGCTGTCGGACGAGACGGCGGTGGCGATCCTGCAACGCAAGTCCTCGGCCGCCTTCCGCGGGGAGGTGTTCGAGGCGCGGGAGGCGGCGGTCTTGTACGAGCCCGAGCCGTACCGGTGGGACACGCCGCTGCACCGCACGGTCGCGGTGCACGAGTTCAGCGGCGGGGCGTTGGGCCTGGATCTGGCGCTGCCGGAGGGCTTGCGTTTGCACGCGGCGGGCATCGCAGGGTCTGCGGAGACGCGCCGCGCGTACGCTGCGGTTCTCGGCAGACGGGGTGTCAGCCGGGTGTGCGCGCCGGGGCAGATGCAGACACCGCCGGCGGGATGGCATCACGACGGGCTCAACTGGCTCGCGCGGCTGGCCCACTACGTGGACGTGGAGGACTGAGAGCGTTCCCCGGCGCCCCGGTCAGGGCCGGGCTGCATCCGTCAACAGGAGCAAGGGGCAGTCCTCGTCGTGCTGCTCCGCGGACAACACCAGCGCGCGCTGCATGGCCGCGTTCATGGAACCGAACCACTTCCGCTCGCTCGCGAAGAGATTCTCGGCTCCGACAGTCTCGGTAACACCTGCACGCTCGAGGAGCGGCAGAGTGTCGCTGCGGACGCCCGCCAGCAGCAGGTAACGGTTGTCGGCCTGCAGCCGCAGCGCGGCGTTGCGCAGCACGGCGGCGATGGTCGCGTCCATTCCCTGGGTTCGCTTGAGCCGCAGCAACAACACCCGGACAGTGTGGTCGGCCAGCACCTCGTCGAGCGCTGTCTGAAGCTCCCCTTCCACGCCAAAGAACAGGCGCCCCTCCAGGTGCAGCATGCGCACATGCGCGCAGCGTCGCCAGATTCCGTCGTCATCCTCAGAATCAATCTCGCGCACGTGTCCCTGCGGGTCCACGCCGAGTTCATGCACGACGAGCAGCCTCGCGCGCCTGAGAAACAGCATGATGCTGATGCCGACGCCGAGGTAGATGGCCGTGTCCAGAGAGAGGATGAGTGTGCCGGCGAATGTTGCGGCGAAGGCCGCGGCGTCTGGCCAGCTCGTGCGCGAGAGGCGCCGGATGACGGTCAGGTCCACGATGTCGAACGCGATGACGAAGAGAAGCCCCGCCAGCGCTGCGATGGGCGTGGCGTCCAGCACGGGCCCCATGGTCAACAACATGACGAGCAGCATCACGCCCGAGATGACGCCCGACAGACGTGAGGGCGCGCCCGCGTTGAGGGCGGATCGGGCCAGGCTGCCGCTGGTTGGGTACCCGCCAAACAAACCCGAGACCAGGTTCGCGATGCCCTGGCCGGTGAACTCCACGGAGGGATCGACGGTCTGCCCGGTCCGCGCCGAGATGGCGCGCGCGACGGAGCTCGACTCCACCAACGACATGACCGTGCACGCCACGGCGGCGGCCATCAGCTCGGGGGCTACTTGCCAGTCGGGCAGGGTCAGCGGCGGCAGCGAGGCGGGAACGGGCGCCAGGTCTCGGACCGTCCGGAACCCCATCGCCGCAAAGTCAAACGCCAGCGACGCCGCGGTCGCCAGCGCCAGCGCCAGCAGGGCGGCGGGAATTTTCTTCGAGATCGCTCGCAGTCCGAGAATGGCGATGGCCGTCGCTAGAGCCAGCAGTACGGCGCCGGTGCTTGCGTCAGGCAGGGTCTCGATCCATTTCCAGGTCTGGACGAGCCGGTGTCCGGGCGCCACCGACGTGCGCGTGGCGCTGGTGAGCTGGCCAAGGACGATGAGCAGCGCGGCGCCGGTGATGTAGCCGAGCACCACCGGCTTGGAGATGTAGTCGACCACCGCCCCGAGCCGCAAAGCGCCCGCCGCAACCTGGAAGAGGCCGACCATCACGGCGAGCGTCACGCCAATGACCATGGGGTCGATGCCCGCATGGCTGAGCACAGCGGCACCGACCAGTAGGCTCAGAGCATTGGTGGGGCCGGTGATCACGTGTCTGGAGCTTCGGAGCAGGGAGCCCACGATGACGGGAACGGCAGCGGCGTACAGTCCCATCACCGGAGGAAGTCCGGCGATGATGGCGTAGGCGATCCCCTGCGGAACGGCCAGGAAGGTGACGCCCAGCGCGGACCCGGCGTCGCGCCACACGTCGCGGGCTGTGATCGACCGGAGGTCTGTGAAGGGCAGAAATCGCATCGCGGCCACCGTACTCCTTGCCGTGGTCGGTGCAAACGCTTGCGGTACGGCAGCATCCCGTGCATCCATGCCTCCGCGCGCAGGCGGCGTCCGCGTCGCGCGCACTGTAGGAATCGGAGGACCTCGCCGTGTGGAAGACCTGGTGGTTCAACATCGCCGTACTGGTGGCCTACTCCGCGGCGAGTTTTGCGTTGGCGGCGGCCATCAGTTCCCCAGACACGCCGCAGCTGCTGTACGTGTACGGCGGAGCGGTGGCGTACGGATGCGGGAATGTTCACTTTGTGCTTTGGTTCACCTTCTTCACCCGCGAGCGAAATGAGAAGCAGTTCGGGCAAGGCGCGACCGCGTCCGACGAGCTCGATCTCTGAGGCAAGCCCATGGGCAAGTTCACAATCGATGTCACCGACGCGAGCTTCGACAACGTCTTGTTCGGAAGCGAGGTCCCCGCTCTGGTCGACTTCTGGGCGTCGTGGTGCGGGCCCTGCAAGGCCGTGGCTCCGATCCTCGAGCAGATCGCGGAAGCGCGCCAGGGCGAGCTTCGCGTGCTCAAGTACAATACCGAACAGAACCGGCGCGTGATGGAGGCGCTCGGTGTCCGGAGCCTGCCGACGCTCGTGTTGATGCGGGGGCAGAAGGTAGAGGCGATTCACGTTGGCGCCGCCCCGCGGGGCAAGCTCGACGCTTGGATCGACGCCACGCTCCATCCCAAGCCAGGATTGCTGGCGCGGCTTTTTGGCAAGTCGTGAGCCGTGCGGTCATCGCGCGTCCTCCGACCCAGACCACCACGTTCCATGGGATTGTCACGGGCGCCCCGCAGATGCGGGCTTTCTTCGCGTTGGCTACCAAGGTCGCGCGGACGGATTCTACGGTGCTCATCCGTGGAGAGACCGGTACCGGCAAAGAGCTCGCCGCGCGGATGCTCGCGGCGCTCGGGCGGCGCAAGGGCAAACCGTATCGGGCGCTGAACTGCGCGACGCTGACCTCCGACCTGCTGGCCAGCGAGCTGTTTGGACACGTGCGCGGCTCGTTCACGGGCGCCATCAAAGACCGCCTCGGCCTGTTTGCGCTGGCCAACCACGGGACCATCTTCCTGGACGAGATTGCGGAGCTGCCGCTGGAGATCCAGGCGCGCCTGCTGCGGGTGCTTCAGGAGCGGACGTTCGTGCCGGTGGGGGCGACGGAACCTGTGAGCGTCGATGTTCGCCTGCTCTCCGCCACCAACAAGTCGCTGCGCAATGAGGTGGCCGAGCGCCGGTTCCGCGAAGACCTGATGTACCGGGTTCGCGTGGTGCCGGTGTTCCTGCCGCCGCTGCGGGAGCGGACCGGAGATGTGGACGCCTTGTTCTGGCATTTTGTGGGCGTGTTCAACGCGGACGGCGTCCGGGACGTGCGGGCCGTGGCCTCCGAGGCGCTCGACGCGCTGCGCGCCTACGAGTGGCCGGGCAACGTGCGGGAGCTGCGCAACGTCGTGGAGTACGCTTTTGCGGTCGGTGAGGGGCCGACGATCCTATTGTCTGAGCTCACACCCGAGCTGCGCGGTGAGCGCCCGAGGCTGGCGCCGGGCGAGGCGCCGACCATGCGGGAATTGGAGCGCGAGCGCATCGTCGCCGCGCTGCGCCAGGCCGAGGGCAAACGCGCGATTGCGGCGCAGCTGCTCGGGATGAGCCGCTCCACGTTGTGGCGCAAACTCAAAGAACATCAGATCGCGCTCTGACCACGGTCGCTCTGTTCCGGTGGGGCGGCTGGTCTCGGAGCCCAGGTCAGGGCGTGTCGGCGCGCAGTGGGACGGCGGCGGACTCGGCCGAGGGCAGCTCCGCAGGAGCGATGGACTCTGGATCCTCGCCTCCGTCGACGGACACGGGCTGCGTGGGGAGGAACTCCTGGCTGCGCTTGACCGTCTTGAAGCGGCGGTTTCCGGCTGCATCCAGAAGCGTCAGGCCCTCCGGGGTGACGCGGTACCCGCCGCGACCCCGACGCAGCTGCTCATGCCGGACCCAATGTTCCACGGTGTCCACGGCCAGACCTGGGTTTCCCTGTGTCCACGACGCGGTCCGTCGGATCAGTCCCTTCGGCAGCCAGAGGAGGTCAGCGATCAGAGCTTCCTGCTGCGCCCGCGAGAGCCGGCCCAGGCGGATGCGGAGCTGAACCCGTTGCTCCAACGCCTTGAGCGCCCGCCCGAGTCCCGAGGGGATCTCAGCGCGTCGCGCGCTGGCCACGACGCAGACATGCGCGGGTGCGAGCGCGACCATCCGGGCCGTCAGCGACAGCGCGTCGATGTGGCGGTCCGCGTCGTCCAGGAGCACCAGGACGGGCCTTGTGCGTCCGATGACCGAGAACATCTCCATGACCAGCGCGAGAAACTCGTCGTCCGCGGACAACTCGCTGACCAACCTCACCGCCAGCGCTCCGGCGTGCCTGGGGTTCATTCCGAGGCCCTCCAGGCGTTCTCGGCCGAACTGGATTGCGTGTCGGTCCGTCAGTCCCTGTGTCCGCAAGAAGGCCCGCATACTCTCGCGCAGCGGGCGTCCGCCGGCCCGCACCACGGTCACGCCACCCGCTTCGTCGGCGTAGTCGCCAAGCTCGGACAGCAGTCTGGATTTTCCGGATCCGGCGGGGCCTTGCACCAGGGCAACCGCCGGCAGCTGGCCAGCCACGGCCTGCCGCAGCAGCTCCCACAGCGCCTGGCGTTCCTGACGTCGGCCCTGCATCTGCGGCGTCCGCAGGTCGAAGAGCGCCGGCTCGGTGGGGGCACGCTGTCGCGCTGAGGGCGGGCCCCATTGGGGTGGAAGCCGAGGCCTTGGCCACTGTCGCACGGCACCGGAGGCGTTTGAACCCACGCTCTGCGCCGCAGCCAGCGGTCCGACGTTGAATTCGCTGGTGGCCCCTTCCTCGGCAAACTGGATGGTCCGGTCGAAATCGCCAGAATTGTCGGCCGCCGAACTGGAGTCGTCAAAGACAAAGAGCGAGCTGTCCTCGAGGTCGGCAGACTCGGGGCCCAACCAGGTGTCGTCGTCCAAGAGCGGCTCCTGGGCGTAGAGGTGGTCGATCGCCGGTGCCCAGGGGACCGGCGTCGCGGCCTCGTCGAGGCTGCGCAGCGCGCATGACGCTTCGGCGGCAGTTTGGAAGCGGTGCGCCGGGTCCTTGTGCAAGGCGGTCAGGAGCCACTCCTCCAGCCGGTCGGGCATGGCCCAACGAGGCACGAAGGCGGCGGGAATCTGGGTTGTCTGGCTTCGGAAAACGTCCTCGAACCCACCGCCAAACGGCGCGTCACCGGTCGCGAGGGCCCAGATCACGCCGCCCAGGGCGTAGAGGTCCGTCCAGGGACCGTACTCGCGCCAGCGACCCGCGAACTGCTCCGGCGCCATAAACTGGGGCGTGCCGGTCAGACCGTCGATCATGGAGTTGTCCGTGCGCTCCTGCGGCGATTGGGCCAGGCCCCAATCGGTCAGTTTGACGCCGGGTCTCATGTCATCCGCGTCGCAGATCAGGACGTTGGCGGGCTTCACGTCCAGATGATAGATGCCCCGCGCGTGGGCGTGCGCCAGCGCGTCCAGCAGGGACAGAGCGACGCGGCGGATGAACGGCCAGGTGGGTGCCTGGTCCATCGTCTCCAGGCTGCCACCGGAAGCGCGTTCCAACACGAGGTGCGGTGCGCCCGGCAAGAGCGCGAGGTCCCTGTGTTTGAGGAACGCGTTGGGAAGTGTCCCGTGATCGAATATCCGGACGATGGACGGGTGGTCCAACGCGCCGAGGCTTCGGACCTCGCGGGCAAACATCGCCGTGCGGGCGGCGGTGCCGCCGCGCGCCGCAGGTCGCATGACCTTGATGGCAACGGGAAAGCCCTGTTCCAGGTGGTACCCGGACCAGACGGTGGAGAACGAGCCGTGGGCGATCGCCTCACATAAGGCGAAAGACCCAAGCCTTCCGAGGGGGCCGGCCCCGTCGGAAGTGTTGCGGCGTGTCATCTGAGAACCCCAGCCAGGAGTCTGTTTCCACCCTCATGTGACGAAGTGTGCCACCTCGCGGTACACAGTGTGTGCTTAAACTGATCTTAAGGCCGGGGAAGGCGCCGTGGATGAGGCGCGTCTACGCCGTCTATGGCGATGCTCGGCGTTTGTCTGTCCCGCCGTTTGGACCGGGAGATGAGTGCGAACTGATGTGTTGTCAGGGCACGCAGTGCCGAGATCCTGGTCGCATTGGAGGAACTGGCCGCAGTCTGCGTTGTCTGCGCAGACCGGAGTGCACGCGCCTCGCAGCCCATCGACGCGGGCGCAGGCGTAGCCCTCCCGGCAGCCGGTACCCTCGAACGGGTCGCACCGGGCGGCGCAGATCGGGATGCCCAGCGGGTCCAGGCAGACGCCGCCGGCGCCACATTGGTAGGAGCCGACGCAGCCCACGGTGGAGCAGTACCCGTCTACAAACCCGTCCCCCTGGATGCAGACCGGCTCGGCGTCGAGCGCGGAACAGTCGTCGTCGCCGACGCACGGTGCGCCGGTGTTCGCCTCGCGCGCGGGGGGGCACATGCAGAGGTTGGGCACGATCTGATCGCTTTGGCACAGCGTCTCGATCTGCATTTCGCAGGTGAGGTTGGCGACCTCCGAGGGGGCAAACGCGCCGCGCTCACATGCCGGGGTGCAGAAACCGGTGAGAATCTCCGGGGGCAGGTTGTTGCAGTCCGCCGCGGCGCATTGACTGACAGAGTCGCAGGCCTCGGCGCAGCCCTCGGCAGGCACCGGGCAGGCACACGCCTGCTCGGCGCCCGGCAGCGCGCCGCACACCGCCTCGTCGACGGCTCTGCACATGCCACGCGCGAGTGTGTCGTGCGGCAATGTGTCGTTCTCACAGGCCGTGACGCACTCCGCGTGGAAGGCGTCGTCCAGGGTGTCGTCGGGGCAGATCCGGCTGAGGCAGTTGTCCTCGGCGCGGGTGCAGGCGGCCTCGCAGTCCACCATCTGTTCCGGGCACATGCACAGCCCCTGGATGACCTGGTTCACCTCGCAGACGGACTCGTTGACCTGCGGGCATTGCGCGTCGATCAGGTTGGGGTCGATCAGGTCGTTCTGGCAGTCGAAGACGCAGAACTGCACAAAGAGATCGACGGGAAGAAGGTCGCCACAGATGTCCGGCAGGCAGGTGCCTACATGGCCGCAGACCTGCTCACAGGTGGGGTCGGGAAACGCCTCGCATTGGCAGCCCTCGACCTCGCGCCCGCCTCCCCGGCAGAACGCGCCGTTGAGCGGGGCGCACTCGGAGTCCACGATGGCCGCCAGATCCCAGTCGTCCTGCGAGCAGGCGATGAGGCACTCCTGCTCGGTGGGCAGCGCGTCGGGAATGCAGATTTCCTCCCTGCAGGCGAGCGTGACGCGGCAGGCTTCCTGGCAGGTGCGGGGAGCGAGCACCCGCACCTCCACCTCGGTCTCCGCCAGTAGCTCGCCCGCCACTGCCCGTGCACCGAGCGTGTGGACACCTGGCTCGACCGTGCTCGCGTCCCACACCGCGACGTAGGGTCCAATCGCTTCGTCGATGATGTCGCCGTTGATCGTGAATACGACGCTGAGGTTGTCGTGCTCGTCGTCGTCGGCGAAGAGGGCGCCGAGTGTCACAGGCTCGCTGAGCAGCTCAGTGGGAAGCTCCTGGCAGGGGTCCTCGTTGCAGAGTTGGAGTGTGACGGTCGCCGGGTGGTCCACGGAGACGGCAATGGCCGCTTCGGCGGTCTGACCGCCCTCGTCGTGGGCGATGGCCCGCAGGGCATAGTCGGCGCGGGCGAACGGGATGTTCCAGGTCAGCGTTCCGTTGGTCGCTTCCCCAATCGACGTGTCATCGACGAAGATCTCGGCGCGGTCCAAGGCGACATCATCCGCGACGTCCAGCCGGATCTCGAAGGTGGGCCCTGCGATGGTCTCCCCGTCCAAAGGGGCGAGGAAGGCCACGGTGGGCGGATTGTCGATGACAAAGACCGCCGTGTCGGAGCCCGTGTTGCCGGCGGCGTCCGTCGCGACGGCCCGCAGGTTGTGGTTGCCGCCGTCGAGCGTGTCGATGGCGATGGTCGCGCTGTAGGGCTGCGCGTCCAATGTGGCCCGCGGCTCCGCCTCGTCGTCCACGTAGAACGCGACGGACACGACACCCACGTTGTCGCTGGCCTCGGCCAGCACGTCGAATGCGTCCTCGACCACCTGGCCATCCACCGGCGCGGTGAGCGTGACCATTGGATCGGTCTGGTCTCCGTCCGGCGTGTCGGGCGTGTCGTCGCCGCTGTCGGTGTCCGGTCTGTCCGCGTCGTCACCGCCGCCGTCACCAGCGTCGCCGCCCGTGTCTGCGCCGTCGTCGTCGCCCCCGTCACCCAGAAAGATGTCGTCTCCGGTGTCCGGGCCGGGCGCGTTGTCGCCGCCTCCGTCGTCCGAGCACGCGAGCAAGCTGAGACAGGCCAGGATAAGAATGGCGCGCATGGCAGACCCTCCGGTGGGCTGGCCCGTACGGACCGTAATCGGTCGCTCGGGTCCCTCGCCCCAGGTGGGCTGGACGATCGAGCGTCGTACAGGCGCAATGACGGGGAACATAGTGCAACCGCGTCTGCGAGCCAACCACCCCGAGCAGGACGTGGTGCGCCCGGTCGCCGGCGTGTGTCGCGGTCCGGTGTAACGGGGTCGCCGGTTCAGCGGGACGGGGGCGCCAGGAGCTCGTCCACCAGCAGCGAGCAGCCCCGCGGCCGGGCTCCCCCCAACCGGCCGCGCAGCGCAATCGCGTCGCCGTCGTCCGCGCGTGCCACGACGCTGCCCAGATCACTGGTCTGCACGCTGACGACGCTGTCGATGTTGCTCAGGTCGGTAAAGCGGAGAATGCCATCCACCCCGTCACTGACTGGGGAGAGCGTCTGGGGGTCGTGGGCCGTGACGCGGCACCACGGCGGCGCGTGGAGCGGGCCCCCATGCCGTCCCCACAGCTGGCTGCCCAGCTCCGTCATCCCGTATTCCACCACATGTTCCACGTCGCCCAGATGGGTCCGCGCGAGGGCGTCGAGCTGGTCGGGGTCCAGGCTGCGACTCTTGCCCTTGAACCCGCCGGTGGTCATCAGCACCGACCCCGTGGCCAGCCGCGCGGCCAGCCCGCGACTGGCCATGATGTCGAGGACGTGAACGAGCGCGAACGACGTCGCCAGGATCTGCACGGGTACCCCGTGTGCCGCCGCCTGCGCGATCCACTCGATCCCTGCGTCCACATCGAGACCGCCGTCATCCCAGGCAAACGTGGCGCCCGCGCAATGTTGCTCCGCCATCAGCCCGAGCATGCTGCTCAGCGACGAATCCGGTAGCTGGGCTGGCGTCGGGGCGAGCATCAGCGCGGCGAGCTTCGCGGTGGGCAGATTGCGGCGGATCTGCGCCAGCGCGCTGGCGTGGTAGACGCCCGTGTCTCTCAGGTGGTGCTCGCCTCGGGCACCGTCGGTCGTGCCGCTGGTCCGGAAGGTGACGCCCACCTCGCTGGACTCTCCGCAGAACAGGGCCGCGTAGCGGAAGACATCGGTGGGGACGGTCGGGATCTCCGTCCAGCTGCGCGGGACTGGACGCCCGGCGCAGAACCGTGCGTAGGGTAGGTTGCGGACTCGCTGGTGTGCGTGGAGTGCCAGCGCGAGCTCCCCAAAGGACGTGTCGCGCGCTCCGTCGATGAAATCTCGGACGCGTTTTCGGAGCGGGCTTGTCATCTTGGTCGCGTGGTCGTCGTGAGAATTGGGCCGCGCGGGATGACCCGGCGGCGTCACCCTGTTGCTACCACGGTCATGCTGGTTGACCACCTCCGATTGGCGGCGATAATCCATTTTCCCACAACCGCGGAGGCTCGATGGCCGACGTTTCGTCGCCGACACCGTACGTTCTGGAGGTTCCCGACGCGGTCGCGGACCTTCAGCACCGCTTTCTGGTCCAACCCCGCGAGTCCGAGCGCGTCCGAATCCTGATGGAGCTCGGCAGGCTGGGGCACGAGCAGATCGACGAGACGTACCCCTTCCGCGAGTCCGTCGCCCGGACCCTCGTCGAACTCTACAACCTCAGTGTCTGGTGGCCGGAGAAGCGGGCGATCCTGCGGGCCATGGGCGAGTGCCGCGGCTCGGTGGTGGTTTTTCGCTATCTCCTGCGCACACTGGACACGCTCGACATCGACGACGGCGCGGAGGGCACAGAGACCGTGACGGCGATTCTGGATGCGTTTGGCCGCATCGGACTGCCCGCGGCAGGCCCCGTGATTCTGCGCCGCTACATGTCACCGGAGGTGCCGGATCAGGTTCGCCTCCAGGCCCTGGAGGTGCTCGGGCATCTGGGGTTCAACGAGTGCGAGTCGGAGATTCTGGAAGCCCTGGACGGCGGCGGCGACGCGCGCATCGTCGCGATCTACGCGCTGGCAGAGCTCGTCAGCGCCACCGGTGTGGACCAGGTGCAGGCGATCCTGGAGGCTGCGTGGGAGGACGGCGAGCTCGAGTTTGACCACGATCGGGAGCTGGTACGAGCCGGGGTGACCCACCTGTGTACCCTGGGGCATGCGTCGGCGGCGCGCTGGGTGGAGCGGTTGCTCTACACGCATGAGCCGGACCTGCGCAGCCTTGGGCTGTGGGGGCGCACCGTCTGGAAGAAGAACTCCCGCGGCGACCTGTTGGATCTGATCACGTCAGCCCTGGACGAGGAGGACGACTACATTCGCGCCTGGCTCGGGCGCAGCATGCGCACCTACGACGCGGAGGAGGTCGTGGAGGCGGGCGAGGCGTTCTGCGACACCGAAGTGGGGCAGCTGCGGCTGGTGCAATTGCTCGGTGAGGTTGGCGGGCCCGTGGTCCATGAGTGGCTGTGGGAGCGTTTTCTGCGCAGGCCCGCCAGTGCCCAGGTGCAAGCCGTGGCGCTGCGCGCGCTGCGGACCGTGAGTGAGTACGAAGGGCGGGAGCTGTTCAAGCTCGCCAGTTCCGGGCACGCGGCGGTGAGCAGCGCCGCCATTCGAACGGCGAGCAACTACGGCCCTCTGTCACTGCTGGAGCCCCTGCTCGAACTTCTTGAAGACGACGAGCCGGTGGTGCGGCAGGAGGCGGTGCGCGGTCTGCAGCACCTGCTGCTCGCGCACCGCCCAGCCCATGTGCAGCTGCGCGAGAACAAGGGCCAGATCCGGGGTCACCACCCGGAGGACATGCCCGTGGACGACGCGCGCATGGAGCTCGTGGACACCGGGTTCCGAAAGATACTCAAGCGAGGTGACGACGGCATGGCGCAGGCGCTGGTCGCGTACGCCGTGGCGAACCTGCGCCGGCGCGAACTCTGGCCGCGCGTGCTGAAACTGGCGGAGAAGAGCCAGGACGAGTTTGCCAGGATCGCCGGGTACCACGCGCTGCTCGACGCCCCGCACGAAGACCAGATCGAGCGGTTGATGACCGCGTTCTCCGACGAGAGCAGCCGTGTCGCGCGATCGGCGTGCATCCGAACCGTCGCGCCTCTTCTCAGTGGGCTTCGCAAGCCCGACGCAGAGCGGGAGGAGGCTCTGCTTGGCGCGATCAGCGACCACGTGGACGACGCCAGCGAGTACGAGCTCGTCATCTACGCCCACGCCCTGGGGCTGCTGCGGTCTGCGGACCCACTGCCGGTATTGGATCGCATCGCTGCGCGGGGCGGCCACCGCAGCAAACTCGAGGTCATCAGCGGGCTCGGCAGACAGAGTCGGCTGGGGGCCGACGAGATCCTGGAGCGCATTGACAATGTGCTCGCCGGGGAGGAGGCGGACTCGCGTGTTCGCGCCGTGGAGGCGCTGGCCTATATGCACCGGCGCGAGGCCAGCGACCGGCTGATCGATCGGCTGTCTGGGGAGGAGGACGGTCGGGTGCGGACGCACGCTGTGCGGGCCCTGGCCGGACTGGGACGGTCGCGCCGGGGGCTGAGCGTCTCGACGGACAAGCTCGATGTGGCGCTTGAGTTCGTCACGCGGCTGCTGACGCGGGAGAAAGAGGCGGTGCCGCTGATGCACCGCACCACGGTTCAGGAAGATCTCATCGACCTCAAGCTGGCACTCTGGCAGCAGATGAGCGCCGGAGGCGTAGACGACGAGCGGGTCGAACGCGTGATCTCGGAGCAGCTCGGCGACGGGCTCAAGCTGCTGACCCGCTACGGTGCAGCGGCCGACGAGGCGCTGCGGGCGCTGCGCGGCGCGGAGTTCTTTCACCTTCAGTCTCGAGAGATGCCGGCGTCTGCGGATCTCAGTCCCGCCATCCTCAGCTACACCAAGGCGATCGAGCTGTGGCTTCACGTGCGCCTCACCGATCTTCTGGGCGCGCTGCGCGACGTGGCCAAGGACCGGTACGAGACGGTGACGGCTACGTGGGACCAGTACGAGCTGCTGTGCCGCCAGTTGGTGACGATCCCCGTCGAGGACGCCAACCGCGCCGTGGATTGGACCAAGGTTCCGCGGGTCGCCAAGGCGATGAAGGAGAAGAAGTTCACGGCGGACTGGCGCACATTGTCCATCAGCAACAGCGGGGCGATCGTGATCTTCTACGGGGTGGAGCGGCCGGAGTTTGGCGCGACCAACGCCCTGAATCTGCTGGGCACGCCAGAGGCGATCCTCGGCATCGCGGTCAACTCCCTCGCTCTGGCGGCCCTGCGCAACGCGATGGCGCATGAGCAGTCCGCCAGCAGGGCGGATCTGGAGGCGTGTCGCAGCCTGGCCTACGACATCATGCGCGGCATCGCCACCTGGGGCTGAGGCGGCCCGGACGCCACAGTTCACGTTGGTCACGACACGGTCAGGGAGCGGTCGCGGCGCAACACGCGCGCGCAAGGTGAGCCCAGGCGTGTCGCCGACCCAGCGCTGGCAGAGACTGTCACCGACGGCCCGGATTTGACGCGCGGCCTCGGACCGGCTAGATCCACGCGCCTGAGTAAACATCCCGCCGATTTCTTTGATCCATGTGCGCGGGTGTGATTGGAGTAATGTCATGAAAAAGACGCTGTTTGTTCTCCTCGCTGCCGTGGCCCTGGTTGGCTGCGGTGATTCCACCAACACCGACTCCGAAGAAGGAAACAACGGAGGCGGCAAGGCCGACCAGGCAAACAACGGCGCGGCCGCCTGCACGTTGGAGGAGGACGAGTCGCGGGAGATCAACCAATTCGTTCTCAACGATCACGTGCAGTACCGCTGCTCCGGCGACACGGGATTCGTGGCGACCGCCTGCTGTTCGGCGGAGATCGAGGAGTACACCGCGGTCAGCACCTGCCCGCTGCAGGCCAAGTGGAACGACGCCGGCGGTACCGACCGCCGCTGTGTGGCGGACACGGCCCTCAGTGATGGCAGCGAGTTCGTGCCCACCGCCTGCTGCGCCGCCCTGTGTGGCGCCGATGTCAGCTGGCGCGAGCAGGAGAACGGCACGTTCTGCGTGAACGACGACGGCCAGTTTGAGAACTCGGCCTGCTGCCTGGTCAAGGACCGCGACATCTGCGACGCCGCGGAGTACGACGAGTTCGTGAGCGCCGACGAGCGCCGTCACTGCCGCAACCCGAGCACGGGACGCTTTGCGCCGGCCGGTTGCTGCGTGGACAAGTGCTTCGACATCATCTCCGCCGGTGAGGTTGTGCCGGAGTCGTGCCTGGCGCGGGTCGAGGCGGAGTGCGAGAACGCCGCGCTCAACGGTGGGAACCTGTGCGCCAACGTGGACACGGGTCGCTTCGTGAAGGCCGCGTGCTGCGACTATGGCGACGACGCCGACGCAGCGCAGACCGCCGACGGCGCCTTCCTGTGTGAGGAGGTCAACGACGACATCATCCGCTGCCAGACCGGCGACGATGGCGCGTGCGACCGCTCCGAGGCGGCCATCGCCGACGGGTCGCTGGCCGAAGGTTGCTGCGGCTTCGAGCGCGGCGACGCCTTTGAGTTCTGCTTCTGATACCAGGCAGTTGTGGTAGCCTCCGGGCGCCATGAAGAACCTGAACCTTTGGATCGATGGGAAGTCCGTGCCGGCGTTGTCGGGGCGGACTTTTCTGCTTCACGACCCGGCCACCGGCGTGGCCATCTCCCAGGTGCAAGAGGCGCAGGCCGCCGACGTCGACCTCGCCGTTCAGGCTGCGCGACGTGCGCTGCACGGTCCCTGGGGTGCCCTGCCGCACCACGAGCGGCTGGACCTGCTCATGGGCGTCGTGGACGGCATCATGCGCCGGTTTGACGAGTTTCTCGCCGCCGAGATTGCCGACACGGGCAAGCCCGTGGGGCTCGCATCGGTCGTGGACATCCCCCGCGGCGCGGCGAACTTCCGCATCTTTGCCGAGATGGCCCGGAACCTGTCCACGGAGTGCTTCCCGATGGACACGCCGGACGGGGCGGGCGCGCTCAACTACGCGCTGCGTGTGCCACTGGGCGTGGTGGGCGTCATCTGCCCTTGGAACCTGCCGCTGCTGCTGATGACCTGGAAGGTCGGCCCCGCGCTCGCGGCGGGAAACACGGTGGTGGTCAAGCCGTCCGAGGAGACGCCGAGCACCGCCACATTACTGGGCGAAGTCATGGCCCAGGTCGGGATCCCGGACGGCGTGTACAACGTAGTGCACGGGTTTGGACCCGGGTCCGCCGGCGAGGCGCTCACCCGGCACCCGGACGTGGCGGCGGTCACGTTTACGGGGGAGAGCGCGACGGGCGCGGCGATCATGCGGTCGGTCGCGGACCATGTGAAGCCCGTGAGCTTCGAGCTCGGCGGCAAGAACGCGTCGATTGTCTTTGCGGACGCGGACTTCGACGCGGCGGTCTCTGGCACCCTGCGCAGCGCGTTCTCCAACTGCGGCCAGGTCTGTCTCTGCTCGGAGCGGGTGTACGTGGAGCGGCCCATCTTCGACCGCTTCGTCGCGGCACTGAAGGCCGGCGCCGAGGGACTCAGACGGGGCGATCCGCTCGAGGCGGAGACCACAATGGGACCGCTGGTGTCGGCGCAGCACCGGGACAAGGTCGCGTCGTATTTTGCGCTCGCGCGCGAGGAGGGCGCGACTGTGGTCACCGGCGGACAGGTGGCGCAGATGCCCGGGAAGCTGGCGGGCGGCTATTGGGTCGAACCGACCATCTGGACCGGCCTTGCCGAGGACAGCCGGTGCGTGAAGGAGGAGGTCTTTGGCCCCGTCTGCCACGTGGCGCCTTTTGACACCGAGCAAGAGGCCATCGCATTGGCGAACGACACCGAGTACGGACTGTGCGCCGCGATCTGGACCGGCAACCTGGCCCGCGCACACCGCGTGGCGGCCGCGATGGATGTCGGCATCGTCTGGGTCAATTCCTGGTTCCTGCGAGACTTGAGGACTCCCTTTGGGGGCACGGGTCGCAGCGGAATCGGCCGCGAGGGCGGCGTGCACTCCATCGATTTCTACACAGAACTCAAGAACATCTGCATCAAGCTATGACCTCCATCATCCTTGAGGATCGGGCCCCAGCGTTGGCGGCGTATCCGCACGCGCGTGTCGTGGGCGATCTCATCTTTGTCAGCGGCATCTCCTGTCGGCGTCCGGACGGAACCCACGCGGGGGTCGGAGACATTCGCGTGCAGACGCGCGAGGTGATTCAGAACATCGGGACCATCCTGGCGGCCGCGGGGGCCAGTGTCGCGGATGTGGTCGACATTACGGTCTTCCTCGTGCACATGGAGGACTACGGTGGTATGAACGAGGTCTACAACGAGTTCTTCACCCAGGAGGCGGGGCCCGCCCGGACCACAGTGGCCGTGCACCAGCTCCCGCACCCAAACTTGCTCGTGGAGATGAAGGCTGTCGCAGCCAGACCCACGACGACGGACAAGACATGACCGACGGACAAACTGGAATCCACATCAAGACCGGCTTCTTTTTCCTCATGTGGATGCTCTACTTCTTCAAACCAGCCATCGAGGTCGACGGGGAGAAGACGCAGCTCAAATGGGGCAAGGCGTTCATCCCTACCACGCCGGGTCAGCACGAGGTGGAGGTCTACTACAACTACATCTTTGGCCCGACCAGCCGTGCCAAGATGACCGTGAACGTCCCTGAGGGTGGCCATGTTGCGCTGACCTACAGCGCGCCGCCGCTGATCTTCATGAGCGGCAACCTCAAGAAGGTCGACGCGCTCAAATAGCCCTGCCACAGACGGCGCGCGCGGGGCGCTTGTGGCTCTCGGGCGTGGGCTGTGACGGGCTTGGACTTCATGAGTAGAACGTGTTCTACTCCGCCGCATGGCACGAAAAGTAGCGATTATTGGCTCGGGGAACATCGGCACTGACCTCATGGTCAAGGTGCTGGAATGCGACAGCCTTGAGATGGGGATGCTGGTTGGGATTGATCCCGACAGCGACGGTCTTGCACGTGCGCGAACCTTTGGGGTCGAGACGACCCACGAGGGCATCAGGGGCCTGTTGGAGTCGCCGGTCTTTGCCGACGTGGACATCGTCTTTGACGCCACGAGCGCGGGTGCTCACCTGGCACACGCGCCCGTGTTGAAGGCGGCCGGCAAGCGGGTCGTGGACCTGACGCCCGCGGCCGTCGGTCCCGGCGTGGTGCCCGTGGCGAACCTGGCCGAACACGCCGACGCGCCCAATGTGAACATGGTGACCTGTGGGGGGCAGGCGACGATCCCCATTGTGTGGGCCGTGCGCCAGGTCGCCGAGGTGCCGTACGCCGAGATTGTCGCTTCCATCTCCAGCCGATCCGCAGGGCCGGGCACGCGGGCCAACATCGACGAGTTTACGGTCACGACGGCGCGCGGAATCGAAGAGATCGGGGGTGCAGGGCAGGGCAAGGCCATCATCGTGCTCAACCCCGCGGACCCGCCGCTGATCATGCGCGACACCGTGTACACGCTGTGCGCTTCCCGCGACCACGACGCCATCACCGCGTCGATCGAACGCGTGGTGGCGGCGGTGGCGGAGTACGTGCCCGGCTACCGCATGGTCAAACCGCCACAGCACGAGGACTTCTGGGACACGCCTGTCCATAT
>CALBXO010000360.1 GCA_937890335.1 uncultured Pseudomonadota bacterium
CTCGACCGCCACGGGCATGTTCTGCGACTGGCGGCCGCGGGGCGCCAGAACTTTGAGCGCCACCTCGCGATCCCCAAGATTGAGCTGCGCCGCCCGGTACACCGTCGCGTAGCCACCGCTGCCGAGCTCGCCGAGAATTCGGTATCGCTCGCGGATGATCTCGCCGACGCGCAGCCTCAATTTTGGGTCGAGCGCCGCCATCAGAGCCCCGGAAAAGGAATCGCCTGGCGACCGGCGCCGTCACGAATCCGCTCGGCGAGGGCAGAACCGGCCCCCTCCACATTGAACACGTACGGCGGGTCGTTCACCGTGCCGTTCTCCCGGAGCACGATGCTGCGACTGGACTCGTTGCCCTCCGACCGGGTCTTGCCGTTGGGGTGGCTGCTGAGCTGGTAGTCCAGCGCGACCGTCCCGGCGCTGTCCGGGTCAAAGTAGTTGGCCTGCACCAGCGCGCGCGCATCGTGTGTGGCCACGATCGCCGTGCCACCCCAGTCTGTGTACAGGTTGTTGACCACGTGGACCCATGCCTCGCGGACGCGCGGGGCGCCATTGACCAACGATTGAAACCAGTTGTGATGGTAGGTCATTCGCATGGCGCCATCATTGAATTCTTCAGCAGGATCGCCCGCCAGCGAGCCGCTCTCCGCCGCACGGGCCAGGTGCGACCAGGACAGCGTGACAGCCCGTGCGCCACGCGTGACGTCGACGGCGCCGTCCGTCCATCCGCGGACCGTGCAGTGGTGAATCCAGACGTTCTGCGAGCCCTGCACCTGAATGCCGTCATTTTCGGGAACGTCATCCCCATCCATCACCCGCAGATGCAGCAGGATCACGTTGCCGATATTGCGGACGGCCAGACCGCGGCCGGAGATCACCACGTCCGAGCCGCGACCGTCGACGGTGGTGTCAGCACCGACGAGGATTGGTGTCGCAGGTCTGATCACCGTGCCCCCAGGCACCTCAAAGCGGACCCAGCGCCCTCCGGGCTGGGCGGCACAATGTCGCAGCGTCCCCGGCGCCGCGTTGTCCTCTGCGCTGGTGACGACGCACAGGCTGGCCCCGGCGCCGCCGGTTGCCTCGGCACCGTACCCAGCGCGCTCTTCCAACACCTCTTCCCACGGGCGCGCCACGATCTGGCAGATCCCATCCTCGCAGGAGGCACCGTCGTCGCACTCGCCGCAGAGGCCGCCGCACCCATTGCCGCCGCACACCTTGCCAAAGCAGTCGGGTTGGCAGGCATCTGCGTCGGTGTCACCGAGGTCCGGGCCGGCGTCGACGTCGGCTTCCATGTCGGGGGTGACATCGCCGGTGTCTTCGGGCGGACGCGCGTCACCGGTGTCCACATCCGCGCCGCGCGGGTCGACACCGAGGTCGCCGGAGTCGGCGTCGGGTTGCTCGCCAGCGTCACCGTCCGCCGCGGCGTCGGTGCCGGTGTCCACGCGCACATCCGCCTGACCGCCCGGCGGCGGGGGCACATCGAGGCAGCCCGGCAACAGGCACGCGCACGCGAATAGAATGGTTCTGAAACACCTCACGGGATCTTTATCGGCAGCAGCGGCCAAGCACTCCAAGATTGCATGCTCGTCGAGTCATTTCCAATCCACAGCAGCGGGTGCGTGGGTGGCCCCCGCCCTATTGACCCAAATTCAGCCGACAGGAGCGGGGCCCAATTCCTTTAAGGTACCTTTCAGATGCGCGTCGCCGTTTTGCCGCCTAGGTGAGCGGTGTTTTTCCGCTCCCGTCGCCAGACCGGCCAAACAATACCGCCTTCCGCGCGGCCTTCGGCCAACGATGCTTCGGCATCGCCGGCCTGCGACCGCACGAAATTCGGCACCGTTTGTCTCGCCCCGGCTCGGTCCGCGAAAGCCACCACTCACCTGGTTGCCGTCGGCGGTGGCGCTACTCTCCTTCGCCCACTGGGCTCACCATGGTCTGCAGCGCGGCGAGCAGGCGGTCGAAGTCCACTGGTTGGGCGAGCACCGGCACGCCCGGTGGGGCCTGTGATCGCGCCGCTGGGCTCCACAGGAACACAAAGCGCTCCGCCAGGCTCGGGTCCAGCGTCTGGCTCCAGTTGAGCAGATCGAGCCCGCCCGCAGCGGGACCGAGCGAACAAACCACCGCGTCAAATCCGGCAAACCGCGCGAGCGCGTCCCGCGCCGCTTGCGCCGTCGCCGCTTCCTCAACGTGGAAACGCTGCCCAAACACCCGAACGAACGCGCGTCGAAGCACCGCCTCTGGCTCGACGACCAGGACACGCGGCTGGGTCAGCGTCGGCACGACGGCCCCGAACTTGATCTCAAGAAACTCGCCCGAGGTCGGGTCCGCACACGGCAACTCCACACGCAATGTGGTCCCCTCCCCTACGCGCGAGATGGCCTGGATGTGCCCCTTGTGACGTGACACGATGTCCCGACAGATCGGAAGACCGAGGCCCGTCCCCTCGCCCACGGGCTTGGTCGTGAAGAATGGCTCAAAGACCTGCGCCAGCACCTCGGGGACCATACCGAGTCCAGTGTCCGAGACTTCAATGACAACGCGGTTGTCCTCCCGCCGCGTCGAGACGTGAATCTCCCGGTCGGCGCCGGGAACCTCCTCCAGCGCCTGCGCGGCATTGAGCACCAGGTTGGCGACGACCTGCGCCAGCAGCCCCGCCTTTCCAAACACCCACAGATCGGGTGCCAGCTCCGTGATGATCCGGGCGTTGCGCAGCCCTGCACCCGAGATGCGGATCGCGGATTTGACCAGTGCGCCCACACTCACGCGCCCCAGCGGCTCCCGCTCAACCTGCGACAGGGTCTGCATGTCGGAGACGATGCCCCGAATCCGATCTGCACCCTCCACCGCGTCGCCGACCGCGTCCGACATGTCCTGGAGAAAGCCCAATCCGCCGAGCTCCTCCCACGCGTCCCGCGCCAGGCCTGGGGGCCCGTGCGACGACAGCAGCGGCTCGATCCCGCGCAGTTTGCGCAATCCCAGCGCGACAAACCCGAGGTTCGCCAATACGTAGGACGCCGGGTTGTTGATCTCGTGAGCGACGCCCGACGAGATCATCCCGATGGCTGCAAACCGCTCCGCCGATGCCATGCGACCCTTGGTGTCCGCGAGTGTCTGGATCTTCTCCTCGAGCGAGCGCACCAACTTGCGATTCTCCACCGCGAGCGCAAGTTGCGCGGCAAAGACCGCGCCGGCGCGGTACTCAGCACCGCTAAACGGCGGCTGGGAACCGGACCGCAAGGCGAGCAGCGCGCCGTGCAGCACATCACCGCTGACCAGGGGGTAGATCAACGCGCTGTGGAAGTCGCGACGCCCCTGACCCGGCAACAGCTGGTCGAGCTCGTAGGCACCAAGTGCCTGCGACGCCCGCAGTCGCAGCGTGCGCTCGCACAGCTTTTGAAACCCGAGGTGACTCAGCGGCCAGGAACGGCTCGAACGAACCCGCGCGTCGAGCTCGCCTACATCGCTGAGAACGATGGCCGCGGTATCGCACTGCATCGCCTCCTCGGCCACCTCCGATGCGCGGCGCAGGAAGTGTCGTTCCC
>CALBXO010000361.1 GCA_937890335.1 uncultured Pseudomonadota bacterium
TGCCGGCCACGGTGTAGGTGCGCTGCTCGATGGTGAGGTCCACCTCGCGCCCGTGGAAGGTGGCGGGGCGCAGGACGTTGTCGTCGTCGCCGGAGATCTCGAATGTGCCAGGCAGCGATGGGATGCTGCTGAGGACCTGCTCGATGGCGTCGCGCGCCGGCTCGGGAACATTCTCGGCGGCCAGGGCCAGCAGGAACTCTTGAAGGCCGTACACCGCAACGCCGGAGTTGTTTCTGCGCGGGTCGTTCGGGCTGTTGAACTCCGCCCGAAAGGCGCTGTCCATCTTGAGGCCCAGGTCGCGGATCAGATCCCGCAGGTTCGTGTTCTCAAAATCGAACTCCAGATTCAGAATGCTCTCCAACGAGCGCAGACGCGCGATGACGGGCTGGACCCGGCCCTGGATGCGCTGCACCTCGGCGATGAGCGCGGCGAGATCGGGCCCTTCGAGATTGGGCTGGAGATCCGCGGCCAATTGCGCGGGATCTTCCATGACGAGTGCCTCGAGCGTGTTCACGAGCTGCTCGATGGTGGCTACGTCGTTGCGGCTCACGCCCAGCAGCTCGATCTCCTCGTAGTTGATGCCCGGGTCCACGACGAAGACGGCCAGCCCGCAGTGCGGACAGAAGTTCTCGGAGTTGTGGTCCTCGGTGTCGAGGTCGATGGAGAAGGAGTAGCCCACGCCCTGGCCTCCGCCGTCATCGACGAGGAACTCCCGGCTCTCGTCTTCGGCGAAGTGACAGTCGATGCCCTGCCGGTCGCCGTCGCGGAGCTGTGGCTCCGCGTGCGCGACGGGGCACAGGCTAAAGAAGCCGACGGCGACGACGGCAATGCTCGTTAGGTATCTGCCCATGGTGGACTCCGTTGATGTGTACCCACCATACATGGGGCAGCGCGCGCGGGATACCGCTTATGCGCGATTGTCTGCGCAAGGATGGACGGAATCTGGCGGGTGTTGTCGAGGTTGGGTTCCGGCCAGGGGGACCTGGGTCTTGGCCCGCCGCTTCGGCTTCGCCGGTCATGAGGCGCGCCGAAGTCCCAGGTCACCAGGCGATGCTACTGTCCGTGTATCAGGGTACCGAGGGGAGCTCGGCGATCGCCCGCCGGGCGGGTTTGGTCAGGGAGCGGGGCGTGGGGCACAGGGCCCGAGCCTGCGCTGCGAGCTGCTGCCAAGGTTCTCCGCGCGCCTGCGCGAGGTGAGCGCGCTCGCACAGCAACCGGCAGCGCTCGGGGACGGTCTGCGTTGCCGCGACCAAGGGATCGACGGCGTTGACGTCGAGTTCCAGAGCGTCCCATCGGCCGGCGACGCGGTGGAGTCGCGCTCGGTCGAGGCGGACAATGGACTCGATGTATTGGTCCGCGCCGACGGACGCCACGGCTTCGTCCGTCAGCGACAGGGCCCCCGCGTCGCCCCGCTCGTGCGCGACCTTACCGAGGCCCGCCAGCGTCAGGGCGACCAGACGGTCGTTGCCGACCTGACGGTGCGCCGCCAGCGCCCCGCCCAGCATCTCGTGCGCCTCGTCGAGGCGCCCCGCCTCCAGGAGTGCCTCGCCCAGGTTGGTGCGCACAAAACCCTCGGAGCGGACATTGCCCATCTCGAGCCGTGCAGCCAGGGCTGCGTAGTAGAGGGAGAACGCCTCCTCGTTCTCGCCCAGGCTGTGCAGCACGTTGGCCAGGTTTCCGGTGATGATGGCCTCGTAGTTGCGGTCTCCCAATTGCCTGATCAGCGCGAGGGCCTCGCGCATGAGCTGGCCCGCAGCGTCCAACTCACCTGCCTGTTCGTAGATGAGGCCCAGGTTGCTGAGGGTCCTGGCCCGGACGGGTTCGTCGCCGACCTGCGTCTGGATCTGGAGCGCCTCTTCATAGAGGGGGCGAGCCCTGTGGGGCTCCCCCTGCCGGTACCAGGTGGACGCCAGGTTGGAGAGGGTGCGCCCCTCGGCCAGCTTGTCCCCTGCGGTGCGGCACAGGGCGAGTGCCTCAGTGAGCTCCTCGCGAGCGGCCGTGGACTCGCCGATTCGGTTCAGGTGGAGCCCGTGATTGCGCAGTGCGAGGGCGATTTCGGACGGGTCGCCGCCGCGCCGGGCCCCCTCGATTGCCGCGTCGAATGCGCGCCCCGCCTCTGGAATGCGGCCGGTCCAGGTGTAGACGTCCGTCGCCAGTTCGATGTGCGCCAGCACGGGGTTCGCGAGGCGAATCGCGTTGAGATAATGGACTTCCGCGTCCTCGGGGGCGAACAGGCGAACGGCTCGCTGTGCCGCGCGGAGATACGCGTCGGCGGCCCGGTGGGGCCGGCCAGCCTTCTCCAGGTGGTGGCCCAGGTCACCCGCCCAACCTTCGTGCTGAGGGCCCGGCAGCTCTTCGATGGTGGTTGCCAAGGCCGCGTGGAGCGCCCTGGCCCCGGCTGCGGGGAGGCGCTCGTACGCAACGGCGCGCAGTTGGCCGTGAGCGAAGTCAACGCTGTCGCCGTCGACGTGCAGGACCTCGCTTCGGACGGCCGACGCGACCGCGGCGTGAAGGAACGCCTCGCCGTGGGGCCACATGCTGGCCAGCAGCGTCAGGGGGGCCGGGCGGCCAAACACAGACACGGCTGCGCAGAGGGCCACGGCGTCTTCGTCCAGGCTGGCAAGGTGTCCGGCCAGGACGTCGCGGACCGAACGGGCGGCTGTGAGCTGGTCCATGTCCAGGTCTTCGGGGACGAGCCACCTGCCCACAGAGTCGCGCCGCAGCACGTTGGCGGCGACAGCGGCGCGGAGTAGTTCGGCGCAGAACAGAGCGTTGCCCGAGCTGATCTTCCACAGCTCGTCGGCGAGGTGACCAGGGACGGGGCGCGCGAGCATCTGACGCGCGAGCTGGTTGACCTCGTCGCGCTTCAGGGACGGAACTGTCAACGCGGGCCACAGCGTCCGCAGGGCGCAGGGCTCAACATCCAGGTCTGCGCCCTCCCGCCAGGTGCCCAACATCCGCACACGCTCGTGGGACGCGCCCGAGCAGAGGAAGCCGTCAAGGAGGGCGTCGGCCCACTGAAGATCGTCCAGCAACACGAGCAGAGGACGCTCTTTGGAGATGGCCTCGAACAAGCCGGCCAGCGCTTGGTAGAGGCGCCGGCGCTCACGCTTCAGGTTGATGGCGCCGGTGGAATTCGTGGGGTCGTCGGGGCCTGCCTCGGCGGGCAACCAGGGCGCGATGGTGGGTTCAAAGGGGGCCGCGAGAGCCGCGTGGCGGTCGGCGTCTTCGCGGCACCAATCGAGAATCGTCTGGAGCGGACGCAGCAAGCCCTCCAGCGGTTGGCCTCCGGTGCGGCAGGCGCCCGTGACCACCAGATACCCCATTTTGCGCGCACGGTCGGCGAATTCGCGCGCCAGCCGCGTCTTGCCGACGCCGCTGGGACCGACGAGGAGTCTGCCTGCAGGGCCGGAATCGGGCGGGAGCCATGCGAGCAACGCCTCGAGCTGGGTTTCGCGCCCGACGAGCTGGGGTCGGTAGAGAAAGGCGCGCGCCGCCGGCGCCTTCCAGCGGGGCGCGGCGACTCCGATCTCGTCGAGCACGGCGGCGACGTGCGTGGCATACCCGAGGCGCCGCGCCGGGTCCTTGGCCAGGAGTCGCAAGATCGCCGTCTCGAGCCTTGGGTCCACGTCATCGACCAGCCAGGATGGCGGGGTCGGTGGCTGCTCCAGGTGCTGTCGGAGCAGCTCGTCGGACGTCAGGCCCAGGAAGGGCGGCTGACCCGTCACCGCCGTGTAGAGCAGGCAGCCCAGGGCGTAGAGGTCCGCGCGGGGATCGACGGTCTCGCCGCGCGCCTGCTCCGGCGCCATCCACTGCACGGTACCCGCCGGACCAAACACACTGCCGAGCACCTCACGACCACTTCGCGCGCGTGCGCGCGTGGCGAGACCAAAGTCCACGAGCACCGGGTCACCGCTGCTGCGGATGAGGACGTTGTCGGGCTTGAGATCGCGATGAACGATGCCCTCGCCGTGGAGGTAGGCGAGCACGTCGCAGAGCTTCCGGAGAATCGCGAGGACGTAGTCCAGCGAGGCCCCACCGTCGACTTTGGTCAGATTGACCCGGACCTCGGGAGCCTCCCAGGTGGCGCTGGTGACGAGGCTGGTCGGGGCGTCAAACGCGCCCAGGTCCGTGAGGCTGACCTGTCGGCTGTGGAGCAGGTCCGAGAGGGAGTTCCCGACCACGAGCGGCATGGCGTACCAGGGCCTGCCGTCCTGCTCGCCGCTGTCGATGAGCTGCACGATGCCCGGGTGTTGCAGGCGCGCCAACGCGTGCAGCTCGCGCCGGAGTCCGGCGAGGTGGACGACGCCGGCGACGCGGACCACTTTGAGCGCGACCGTATCTCCGGTCCGCGCGTGGTGAGCCCTCCAGACCACGCCCATGCCGCCGCGTCCGAGGGGGTGTTCAAGGACGTAGGGCCCCATGCGCTCGGGCGCGTCGGCGGGCGGAATCGCGGGGCCGGCGACGAGTCCGGCCATGGTGTCGGCCAGCGCAGCTGACGGCACGGAGGGCGGCGGTCGCTTCACCTTGGCCAGCAGGCGCACCTCGACCCTGCACTTCACGCACGAGCTAAGGTGAGCGCGGGTCGCGTCGTCGGGGTTCTCCAGGAGCTGGAGCGGTGGGTGGTCACCCATGGCTGTTCCGGAAGAAGGAAGAACCGTGGCCAAGCTCCTGAAGCCGCCGTCGAAGCTCCCGCCCGAGCTTGCGTCGGCACCGCTGAAGCAGTCCGCGCGCGCCGCTGGCGTCGACCAGATCAAGCAGCTCGGTGATGCGCTCCTGCGGCAGCTGCTCCACGTAGCGCAGGTACACGGCCTCCTGCTCAAGTGGGTCCAGCACCGCCGCGGACGCGGACGCCAGCAGCTCCTCACGCTCCTTGTTGCGCAGGCCGCGCAGCGCGCTGGCTGCGGGATCGGCCGCCTCGAACACGCCGTCTTCGACGAGGACCTCCGTGCGTTTGCGGATCGCGTTGAAGCACAGGAAGCGGGCGATGCTGTACAGCCAGGTCCCAAACGCCGACTCGCCGCGGAACTCCGGCAGCTTGCGCCAGGCCACCAGCAGCGTCTGCTGGGCCATGTCCTCGGCCCGGTCGGCGTCCCCCAACAGCTGGTAGCAAGCGCCGTAGACGCGGTCCGTATAGCGGGCGAACACGGCGCCGGGGTCTCGCTGAAGATCCTCGAACTCGTCAGCGGGCGTCGTTGTCATGGTCCTCCACGCGCCATTCTGCGAACTCGCGAAAAAAAAGTCACGGCGGCGTGTGACGGACTTGTCCGACGCGACACCAAAGCCTGAACCCGGTCGAACGGGACGGGCGTCTGGCCAGGTCGGCAGACGCTCCCCCCAGCGACCTAGCACAGGACACGACAATGAACCCCAAGAACCTGCTCCTGACCCTGACCCTCGTTGGCACGACCCTCCTCCTGGCCGCGTGCGGCGACCTGCTCGACGACAACAACAACTCCCATGAAAACGCCGAGTCCGGGCAGGGCGGCGGGTCGTTGGATTTCATCGGCGGTGAGGGAGACGGCACCGACGGTGCCTCCTGCGGCGACTACTTCGACTGCGCGGCTGACTGCGAGTCCGAGAGCTGCTCCGAGGGCTGCTTTGACGCGTTGTCCGGGCGGGCGCAGCGGCAGCTCGGCGACCTCTACACCTGCGCAGAGGAGAACGAGTGTCGCGACGGCGATTGCGTGCAGGAGCGTTGCTCGACGCAGCTGGAGACCTGCATCGGTGAGCGCGCCGCGCAGCCCGAGCCCGAGCCCGCACCGGCCACCGGCAACGGCCGCTGCCCCGACTTCTTTGAATGCGCCAAGGGTTGCGAGTCCGACGGCTGTTACGACCGCTGCTTCGAGTCCCTCCAGGCCCGCGAGCAGCGGGAACTCCTGGCTCTGATTCAGTGCAACCAGGACCACGGCTGCGACGACTCGTCCTGCCTGGAGCGCAACTGCTCCCGCGAGATCAACGCATGCTTCAACTGATGGTCTCGCCCACGCAAACAAGCCCGCAACGACAGCAAGACACACACAAGGAGAACCCCATGAACCACCACCAGATCGTGCTCCCCATCCTCGCCGTCCTCGCCGTCCTCGCTGTCCTCGCCGTCCTCCCCAACACCGCAGCGGCACAGGTGCTCGTCGTTCCACGAGCGGGTGTCGTCGTCGGGGGAGGCGGCGAGGGCGCCGTGGACTGCTCGGACGGCGGTGAGCTGCGAGGCGCCTGTCAGGACATCGAGGGAGATGAGGACCTGGACGACGAGTCCGGGGTCGGTTTCGGTGTAGACATCCTGTTCCAGACCTCGGAAAAGACACGGCTCGGGTTTGGCGCGTTCTACGTCACGCAGACCGCGACCGACGGCGCGACCGTGCAGGGCTACACGCTCGAGAAGCTCGGCAGCGACGGCGCCTTCAACGGGATCTTTGAGTACAGCCTCTCCAAGCCCAAGGGTGGTATCGAGATCTACATGCGTGGCGAGGGCGGGGTTGCGGTTCTGCTCCCGGGCGATGACCTCGAAGAGCTCACGGACGACCTGGAGTCCATCTGCTCCGAGGCGCCCAGCGGCGTGGACTGCTCCGTGGACGGCGGCCCCTACCTGGGCTGGAACGCCGGCGGCGGAGTGGGCGCGTCGTTCCCACTCAGCCCCGGCCTGCGCCTGCGCGCCGACCTCACCTACCGCTACACCGCCTGGGACCTGACCAGCTTTGAGACCTCCCGCGGCGCAACGTCCATCCGCACCGAGTTGAGCTACGCCGGGAGCCGTACCTGGCTTGCCGCGGGCCTTGAGTTCTAGAGCTGGGACAACCAGTAGCGACCGAGCCAGAGGGCCCCCAAATGGGGGCTC
>CALBXO010000362.1 GCA_937890335.1 uncultured Pseudomonadota bacterium
CGCAGCGCTTGCTGCCGCTCTACCTGCGCTGCCTCGACGGCCTGGCGGCCGCGCATCTCGCCGGCATCGTCCATCGAGATCTCAAACCACAGAACCTCGTCCTGACCGACCCCGGGACCCCACACGAGGCTCTGAAGATCATCGACTTCGGCACGGTTCAGCTGCTCGACGACCAGGCACAGCTGACCGCCGCCGGCCACATCATCGGCACGATGGCCTACCTCTCGCCCGAGTACGTCCGACGCAAGGAAGTCTCGCCGGCGATGGATGTCTACCAGATGGGCCTGGTCCTGGTGGAGGCCCTGCGCGGGCGGCGTGTCGTCCAGGCCAGCAACGTGCTGGACTACGCGGCGATGCACGCCGAGGGGCGACTCGACGTGCCTGAAGCCCTGTTGGCCTCACCCCTCGGCGACGTGATCGCGGACGCCCTCGCCGTGCGGGTGGAGGACCGCTATGCGGACGCCCGCGTGTTTCACGAGGCCCTGGGTCGCGTGGACCCGAGCGACGTCCCGAATGTGGCCGAACCGGCGGTGGTCACAGCGCCCGCCGACAAGGGCACGTCCGAGGAGTTGATGATCACGACCGCCAGGACGATGGCGCTAATGACCAGTGACCTTCAGCTGGTCCAGGGCCTCCATGAGGCCGCCCGCACGGTGCTCACTCCGATGCCGGAGATCGATCCAGTGCCCACGGCGCCGGCACCGCCGAGTCCACCCCCGGCCGCCACATTGCCCCCTGTGGACGGTGGCCGCCTGTGGTTGACGGCGCTCGGCGGCGGAATCATCGCCCTGCTCATCGTTGTGGTGGCGCTGGTCCTCGTGCGCGGCACCAGCGATGTCGCCCCTGTGACCGCGCAGGAGGTAGCGCCCGAGGCCCCCGAGCCTCCGGCGGCTGCGCCGGCGCCCGTGGAAGCCACGCGCGTGGAGGTGAAGGTCACGCCGGCCACCGCCGCAGTGCTCGTCGACGGGAACCATGTCGGGAGCGGCCGCGCCACGCTGCTGTTTGCCGCCGACAGCGGCGAATCCCGCCAAATCGAAGCCCGCGCCGAGGGCTATGTGAGCCAGGTCGTGACCGTGTCCAAAGCCAACGCCCCGCGCCTGGCACTCACGCTCACCGCGCAGCCCAAGGCGGCTCCTGCCCCCACACAGCCGGACCCGCGTCCCGCTGCCACCCCTGTCCGGGAACGGAAATCTCCCGTCGCCGCCAAACGCCCTTCGCGCGCCCGCGCTGAACCCAAGCCGACGCCCAGGCCCGACCCGAAACCCCCAGCCAAGAAGAAGGCAGATTGGAAAGTCATCGACTGAGCGCGGCCATGCGCGGCCAGGGAGCGCGTAGCGCATTGGCGGACCGAGCCTCGGCGAGACAAACAGCGCCGAATTTCGTGCGGCCGCCGCACGGCGATACCGCAGTATCGTCGGCCGAAGGCGGTACGGAAGGCTGTGTTGTTTGGCCGTCGAGGCGACGGGAGTCAATGTGCTACATGCTCCTGGTGTGCCTCCTCGGCATCGCCCTCGCCATGGCCATACCCATGGCGCCGGCGCACGCGCAGGACGACGCGCTGATGGAGGCGCAGAAGAGGATCAATGACGAGGCGAGCCAGGCCGTCGCGGCGGGCGATTATGACCGGGCCATTCTGTTGTTGCGCTCGTCCCTCGAGCTGAACCCGCTGGACATCACCTGGCTGAACCTGGGACGGGTCTACCAGAAAGCGGGACGGTGTCCGGAAGCGCGGGACGCCTACCGGGACGCACTGTCCGCTCCCGCAGCCGAGGGGGTCCCCGACGGAATGATCGCCGACCGCGCCAGCAAGTGGACCACGGAGCTGCTGGACACTTGCGCCGGGACGCTCGCGATCCGCTGCGAAGATCCCCAGAGCGTGGTCACCGTAGACGGGCGCGCCGTCGCCTGCGGCGAAGATCTGGAGCTCGCCCCCGGCGAGTACGCTGTGCTCGGGAGGCTGGGGGAAGCCCGCCATGCCCACGTCGCCCG
Organism: uncultured Pseudomonadota bacterium; assembly: GCA_937890335.1. Taxonomy (GTDB): domain Bacteria; phylum Myxococcota_A; class Bradymonadia; order Bradymonadales; genus CALBXO01. Next base: position 1,990 of record CALBXO010000362.1, read on the forward strand.
CGTCCAGGCGCTGGAGCGCGCCACCATACTCGTCGCGCCACAACGCCCCGAGACACTGGTCGCCGAAGCCTTGGCCGAGGACGAGCCCGAGCCCGGCAGTGACTACCGTTGGGCCGGCTGGGTCGGCGCCGGGCTCGGGGTCGTGGCGCTCACGTCCGGTACTCTGGTCTACGTGAGCGCGAACGACGAGTACCAGGTGCTCAAAGAGCTCTCCGCCACGCCGGGTGGCAGCCCCGGCCGGTACCAGAACCTCAAATCACAAGTGGAGACATCGGACGCGACGGCGGTGACGCTGTGGGTGACCGGTGGCACCCTGCTCCTGGCGTCCAGCCTCTTTCTCTACCTGGAGTGGTGAACGTGCGCGTATCCGCCTTCCTCTTAATCCTGCTGCTCGCCTCCGCCTGCCGCGACATCCCACCGCCGCCGGCGGCGGACGAGGACCGTGATACAGGCGACGTGGGTGCGGCGGACACCGACCCCGACGAGGACGCTGGCTGTGTCCAGCGGTGCGACGGCGACACCTTGGTGACCTGCAGCGGTGAGGACGAGGTGCGCACCGCCTGCACCGAGGGGACCCAGTGTGTCGACGGTGGGTGCGCCGCCGTGATGTGCGAGCCCGGGCGGTCCGTCTGCGACGGCGACGACGTCCTCAGCTGCCCGCCGGAAGGTGGTACGGCCACGCGGCTGCGATGCAACGAGACCACACAATGCCAGGAAGCTGAGCGGGGCTGCGGCTGCCAACGGGGGCAGTGCACGCCGAGGATCTGCGAGCCGGACACCTGGCGGTGCGTGGGAGTCGGGCCGCAGCAATGCGCCGGTGACGGCCTCTCGTGGCACCAGGCGACCATGTGCGAGGGCGACCAGATGTGCGTGGACGGCGCCTGCGAAGACCGGGTCTGCGAGCCGGACACCGCGAGCTGCGACGGTGACCTGCTGCGCGAGTGCAACGAGACGGGAACGGCGGAGCAATTGAGCAATTGCGCGGCTGGGCGTTTCTATTGCGACCCGGAGCCATCGCCCCACTGCCAGGACTGGGCCTGCGTCCCCAGCGAGGTTCGCTGCAGCGACGACCTCACAGCGGTGCTCACCTGCAACGCGCGCGGCTCCGCGGAGTCTGCCGACCCCTGCGTGGAGGGACAGTTCTGCGACGAGTTGTTCTGCCGTGACCGCGTCTGTGAACCCAACGCGGTGCTGTGTGTCGGCGGGGATGTGCACGTCTGCAACGCGCAGGGGTCGGCCTCGATTCTGCAGACCGACTGCCCGGACGGAGTGCAGGCGTGCGAGCAGGGACAGTGCCTGCCCATCGTATGCGACGCCGGTGTGGCGACCTGCGACGGCGAGCGCCTGACGGCGTGCAATGACAGCGGCACGGAGCTGTTTGAGGCCGATTGCGCCCAGTCCCAGAGCTATTGCGACCTCGGGACACGCAGCTGCATCCACTGGGTCTGCCTGCCCGGGTCCGAGCCGCAATGTGAGGGGGGTGATGTCCAGCAATGCGACGCGCGCGGTACGCAGTTTCAGGTCGTCGTCGAGTGCGTCGGCGACCAGGTGTGCCTGGATGCCGCCTGCCGCGATCCCATCTGTGACCCCGGCACGTCCGTCTGCGAGGGCGACGTCCTCCAGGTGTGCGCAGACAATGGCGTCGACCTCACCGAGCAGGACTGCACCCAGCTGATGGCCTACTGCGACGCGGAGTCGCCCGCGTGCGTCGACTGGGTCTGCGACCCGGACGACGGACGCTTCTGCCAGGACGGAGACACCTACGGGTGCAACGAGCGCGGTACGGCCGTCGAGCTCCTCGAGCGCTGCGGGGGACGGGGCTGCCTGGACGGAGACTGCAACCGCCTTCCGCTGGGCTCCGACTGCGCCGACGACGCCGAGTGCGAGTCGCTCAATTGCTCCCAGGCCATCTGCACACCGGAGGCGTTCGCCCTCGTCCCCGCCGGGAGCTTCACCATGGGCTCGCCCGACGCCGAACCTGGACGCTCGGCGCAGGAGGGACCGCAACACACCGTCCAGATTACCCAGGCCCTCTGGTTCATGCGTGCGGAGGTCACCCAGCGCGACTGGTCCACCCTGATGCGCAACAACCCCTCCGGCCACCGCGGCGACAGCCTGCGGCCGGTCGAGACCGTGTCCTGGTTTGACGCGCTGGCCTACGCGAACGCCCTGTCGCGCGACGAGGGCCTGGCCGCCTGTTACGACCTGGGCGACTGCACCGGCGCACCGGGCACCGGCAACTACGCATGCCCAGCGCCGCCGTCCTTCTCGCCCGACTGCGCGGGCTACCGGCTGCCCACCGAGGCCGAGTGGGAGTACGCCGCGCGCGCCGGCACGGACACGGCGCTCCCCACCGGGGACATGGACGTGACCGACTGTGGCGAGGTGCCCAACCTCGACGCCATTGGCTGGTACTGCGGCAACGCCGACGGCATGTCGCACCCCGTCGAACAAAAGGCCCCGAATCCATGGGGACTCCACGACACGGCGGGCAACGTGTTTGAGTGGGTCTGGGACTGGTACGCCTCTGCGTACTACGCCCAGTCTCCGCCGGTGGACCCGCCTGGACCCGAGAGCGGGATCGGACGCGTGATCCGGGGCGGCGCCTGGAACTTCCAGGCACGTGGCGCCCGATCGGCCTTCCGCCTGCTGTCTGCACCCGGCTCGCGACAGGACTACCTCGGCTTCCGCCTGGTCAGAAGGCCGCCCCCCTGAGGCGCGCTTTGAGGGGCATTCGCGCGCGCTCCCTGTCTGGACGTACGCCGTCCCTCAGGGTCTCGTTGACACCCACGGCGAGCGCCTCGATAGTCGATCAGATTCTCTCCAACATCGAGGTGGACGATGGGGCGACGGTTCCTGGCGATGAGCCTTCTGCTCGGGCTGACGTTTTCCGCGACCGCGGCCTGGTCGTTTCCGACCCGCATCCACATCATGCTCTCGAACCAGATCCGCGCTGCGCTCCTCGAGTCCGGCGACGGGACGATTCGTCTGCAGCGCAG
>CALBXO010000363.1 GCA_937890335.1 uncultured Pseudomonadota bacterium
GTCTCCAGCATCTGCTGCTCCTCGCGAATCCGGTCAGAACTCGTAGGCCCCAATGTCGATGGCGTCCCCACGGACGCGGGTTGCGCCTGTCGCGGTTCCCGTGGGCGCGTCGTCCGCCGTCAGGCCCGCGTCGATGAGCGGGGACTGCGCGGCCAGGTGGTAGTCGCCGTCGTCGGGGCCGATGAATTGGGGGTCCACGTCCAGCAGGTTGCCGTCGCCCCACCCCAACGACACAAAGGTGTCGGGCCCCTGGTCGTACGTGATCAAACGCAGCCGTCCTCGGGCAGGACCCTCGATGGCGACGCGGTTGCTGGCTTCGGAAAAGGAGCAATTCTGCACGCGCAGGGTCGCGTTCCGGTTGACGAAGACTGCGCCCGCGGTCCGGAAGAACACGCTGTTCACAAGCTCCACCTCGAAGTGGCCGGGGACATCGTAGCCCACGGTCATCACGTACGAGTTGAGGCCGTTCCAATTGTGGTAGCCGACGACGGAGTTGAGCAGCCGGTAGCGCCCTGGACGGTCAAACACGACGGCGGCGTCTGCGCCCGTGTGGGTCACGACCGTGTCGATGACGTCCCCTCCCTGCCAGAGCTTGAGTCCATTGCGCTGCACATGATGCACGAATGCGCCCACGACCAGGACGTCGCTGGCCTTGAGGTCAATGCCGTCGGCTGCCGCGTTGGTTACCTCGGTGTCGATGATGACGATGTTGCTGCCGCTCTCGACCGCGATTGTGTCCGCGCCGGAGCCCTCGCCCTCGCCGTTGTCCACGTAGACGCCCTCGAACCGGAGGCCATTGCAGGGTCCGTGGTTGCACTGAATCCCGATGGTCGCCCCGGTGACGGACACGCGATGCAGAAGGACGCCGTCTACCACCGGGTCCCCGCCATTGTCCGAGACCATCGCGATTCCCTGCGCGGCGCCGGCGGGTGCGACGCGAAACTCTGCGTTGGAGATGACCACGTCCTCGATCACCTGGCCGACCCGGCCAAGCAGCGCCATGGCGTTGGGGAAGCCCTCAAAGTCCAGCCCGTTGACACGGACTCCGCTTGCGCCGATGTCCAGGCCGTAGTTGATTCCGTCGGCGCCGGGAGTGACCGTGACAGTCTCGCCCTGGTAGGCGGTGACGGTCACGCCGGCCTTGTCGGACTCGAAGTTCAGCGCGCGGTACTCCCCGGGTGGGGCCTCCGGGTAGGTGCCACCTCGCACGACGACCCAGTCCCCGGGCCCGGCTTCGGCGAGCCCGCGCCAGATGTTCAAGAATGGGGCCTCCACGGTTCCCTGCCCGTCGTTGTCGCCGTCGTTGCTGACCCAGATGAGCTTGCCCGCCACCGCGCTGTGGTGGGTCAGCGGTGCGGGGAATGCGTCCCAGTCGATCTGGGCGATCGTTGGGAAGGTGCTCGGATAGAGGTCTGCCTCGGGGATGACGCCGTTGTCGCCGGAGTCGGGATCGATGTCGGACGGGTCCCGATCATGTCCCGGCTGCTCGGTCGCCGGCACCTGGGCCATCTGAGGCTGGCAGGCGCCGGCCAGCACGAACGCAGCAACGAGGGCGAGTGCGCGGCGCGCCGCAGGTGTGTCGCCACGTTGGTGGTTGGATCGGTCCAGCAAGTTGTGTCCTATTGGCAGTTGGTGCCGCGGAAGCCGTGTTGGGTGGGGACGCGCCATGTGCACGTGCTCAGGCACTCGTCGCCGTCGTCCTGGTTGGCGTCGTCGCACTGCTCCTCTGGATGATCGACCTCGCCGTTGCCGCACAGCGCCTGCGGGGCGCAGCACAGGGCGCGCGCGCGCTGCTCGTTGCACCCGTAGCCCGCGGTGCAGCTCGGCCGTGAACTGCCATAGTAGCAATTGAACCGCTCGTCGTTGCCGAGGTTGGTTCCATTGCCGCCGTTGTCGGGCACGGTGAAGTGCCCAGCGCCGCTGTTGGGGCGGCAGTAGATGACGCCGAGGGCCGGAGTTTGACTGGGGGAGTCAAAGTCCCAGCCGTCGTTGCGGGTGTTGAACTCGTCCATGGTGCACAGGTGCCAATCGGCGGGGCACAGGCTCTCGAAGTCCTGCTCGCAGGTCTGGTTGCTCTCGTCCTTGCACACGATCATGCCGCCGCCGGGCGCGCCGGACAGCTTGACCGCGCCGCCGCGGCAGTCGCCGTCCACAATTGGCTGTGTGCAGTCGTTGCGGCATCCGTCGTCGTTGTCCTCGTTTCCGTCGTCGCACTGCTCGCCATCGTCCACGACGCGGTCGCCACACTGCGGCAGCTGGCAGCTTGTGCGGCAGGCGTTGGGGGTGACATCGGAGTTCATGCCGCCGTCGTCGCACACTTCACCGTCGTCGATGACCCGGTCACCGCAGCCGGGCAGCTCGCAGTTTGTGCGACAGGCGTTGGGGAGCGCGTCGGAGTTGTCGGGTCCGTCGTCGCACTCCTCGCCGTCCTCGAGGACGCCGTCGCCGCAACCTTGAACGCACTCGCCGTCCACGCAGCCGAGGTCCCCGCACTCGTCGACCACCACCCGGGCCTGGCCATCGTCGCGGCAGGCCACGACGTCGGCGCCGTCGCATGCGCGCGGCTCGCGGCGATCGCACAACAGCACCAGCCGCGCGGCCAGGCCTGTGTCTGTGCCGCCGAAACTGTCGGTGGCCGTGGCGCGGCAGACGAGCTCTGCGCCCACAGGGGCGGTGCGCTGCGTCAGCTGCAGATCGGGACCGACTCCCGCGTCCGCGCCGTTGATGGTCCACGCGTAGGACACGGCGGGCACCTCGCCATCGGGATCGGAGGCGGTGGCGGCACATTGGGCGAGGGTGGACTGGAGGATCAGCGCCGGCGCGATGTCGACGCTGAGGACGTCCGGCGCGCGGTTGTTGAGCTGAATGGACGCGCTGAGCTCGGCGGTGTTGTCGCCGTCGTCGGCGCGGACCAGACAAGTGATTGTGTCTCCGGGGCCGGCGCCGGTGCGGGACACGTCCAGGGTGTCCGACTCATAGGTGTCGTTGCCGACGCGCCATGAGTACGTGACGACGACCCCGCCGTCCGGGTCTTCCACCTCGGCGATGCAGGTCAGCGCGCCATCTGAGAACGCCGGGCCGCGAATGAGGACCGAGCGCACGATGGGCGCCGTGTTTCGGATGGTGACGGAGGCGGACCCCGACACGCCCGGGTGGAAGGCGTCCGCGGCGGTGGAGGTTGCGGTCCAGGTTTGACCGGCCTGCGTCGCTTCGGCGGGCACGTCGGTCCCAGTGTATTCGGTGTCCGTGCCGTTGAGCTGCCAGTGCCAGGACACGGTCACGGCGTCCCCCTCGGGATCAAAGGCGCCGCTGGCCGTCGCAACGAGGGCGTCGCCCGTGTACGCGGGATTCGGAGAAATGGTTACCGTCGGGGCGTGCGGCGGGTCGTTGGGTTCGTCGACCACGATGAGAACGCCGTCGACACCGATGTTTCCCTCGCTGTCTTCAGCAAAGACCGAGAGGAAGTGCGGCCCTGCCGGAAGCTGGGCCGTCCCCTGGTTGATCCCGTCGGAGTCGGCGCTCGCCGGTAGATCGAGGACATCGTCGTCGCGCAGCCACCAGATCCGCAGCGTCTCGGGCGCGTCCTGGTCGTCGGTGACGGCTGCGCGGAACGCGATGTCCATGCCCTCGTAGTGGGTCTGGTCGGCCCTCGGTGACTCGAGGGTGACCACGGGAGCCCCGCCCACGCAACCGGCGCCGGTGCAGGGTGTCCCTCGGACGGTCACGGTGAACAGCGGCGTCTGCGCGGCGTTGGAGCTGATCTGAATGCGTGCGGAGCTGGTGTTTCCCGTCCCCGGCTCTGGGCGGTACAGGACCGTAAGCTCAGCGGTGTCGCCCTGCTGGAGTGTGTGCGTGCCGGACGGTTGTTGGCAGCCCCTGAGTGTCTGGACGTGTCCGTCACACAGGGAAAACTCACCTCGGACTCCTGCCTCGATGCATTCGCCGGACCCGTCCAACAAGCAGATTTCGCGGACCTCGAGGGTCGCGAAGGAGCCGCCCTCGAGCGTGAGTCCGACGGGGCGCACGGTCCCAGCGGGGGCGTCCAACACACGAACTTCCAGGCCGTCGTCGAGCTGCGTCCCTGCCGGGTCTGACTCCACGACCAGGACGGGGTCGATGTCGAGTGTCTGGAAGGTGACCACAGCGTCGCCGGCGTTGCTGGTGATGGTCACGGTCCCCGTGTCCACGGTGGCGTCGCGGATGGTCCATTGGATGCGCAGCGGCACGCTGTCGCCGGGGCCAATCTCCGTAGCGCCGCCGGCCCAGTCGTCCGCGTCCAGGAGGTTCACCTCCTTGACGTCATCCGACTCCACGACGGTGACAGACTCGACCACGAGCGCGGAGCCGCCGGCGTTGGTCACCAGGACCCGGGCCTCCACGGAGCCCGCCTGTTCCGTGGGCAGGGAGAACGTGACCGCCGCTGGGTCCACGACCAGGCGCGCGGACTCGATCGCGGCGAAGCTGCCGTCTTCCGAGCAGCCCACAAGAGTGCCGGCGACGACGGTCAGCAGCACAAGCAAGCGGTAAGACAAGACGACCTCCATGGCGCGAGATTACGCGGCCTCAGAGTAGCACATGGCGCCGCCGCTCCCATCTTGTTTGCCCGGCGACGCTCGGCATCAGTGTGCGTGGCGGAAAATCACGAGCACGCCGTTTCGGATGGCCTCCGTGATCACGGCAGGAAGGGACTCCAGTGTGAAACGTCGGTCGCCGCGCTCCCCGGTCTCCTCGTCCACCAGGCAGATCCCAGCGTCCACGACCCGCAGGCTCACCCTGTCCACGACGCACTCGAAGCGCCGGCGTTGGTGGAGGAACTGGACCACCATCTCGCCGCGATTTGGGGAGTCGCGACAGTCCAGCAGCTCGGCGCCGCTGACCCCGAGGGCTGCCTGGGCAGCCGCAGCAAAATCCACAGCGGCCAGCGCGCGCCGATGGGCGCCGTCGCCGCCTGTGGCCCGGATCAATTCGCGGGTCTCCTGGGCTTGCCTCTCGGCCTCTTCGCGGGCCTCGCGCTCTTCCCGCTCGCGACGTAGTTGCTCCATCCGGCGTTCGCAGCGCTCTCGCCACCAGCTCTGCCAGCGGAAGCTCAGGTCGAGCGCCGGTGTCACACCGGGAATGTGGTTCACATTGGGTGCTCGATCCTGGAACGCGGCCTGGACGTCAGATTCGGGGCCTTGCGGAAACTCCTGCCGAAGGAAGAGGGGAGTGCCCTCATGAAGGGCGGCGGTGGCGCGGCTGAACCGCTCCAGGCCCGGCAGCACCAGGTGGACCGCCAATGACTGCGCGATGATCCTGGACGGGTCCACCACAATGTCGGCGTTGTCTGGGATGAGCCGATCGCCCACCAGGTAGCCCGTGACCGTGGGGCAGTTGTCGAGGGCGTCGTAGTCGGGGTCTGCGGCGCCAACCCAGCTGGCCGCCCGGCCGCCGCCCACGTCAAACTCGTGCCACCCGTGCTCCGTCGGCAGCTCACCCTTGATCTTGAAGGTGCGCGCGCGGGCACGGAGCGCTCGCCCCCCAATCCACGGTGCGATCACCGTGTCCTGGGGAGCGAGCAGGTTCTTCCAGAGGCTCATCTCAGGTCGACGCCCAGACCGGCTTGTTCAGCAGGTCTGTGGCGAGGATCTCATCCACGAGCGCCGTCTGCGGCTGGCGGGCCGTCGCGGTCGCGGTGACCGGCGTGGACGCGATGAGCGCCCGCAGGGTCCGGGGGATCGCGTACGGGTCCGAGAAGGTCGACTCGTTGATCCGAAAACACGGGATGCCGAGATCTGCGGCGGTGCCGACCACAGCATCCCAGTAGTTCACCTCCGGCCCCACCATGAGGAAGCCGAACGCGACGGGGCTGATCCCGCAGCGCTCGACCGCCGACTTGAACCGGCGGTCCTCCTGGTCGCCCACAAAGACGAAGAGCGCGTCCTCGCCGGGTGCGGGCGCGTGCCGACCCATAAAGCGCACGGCCGCGCCATAGTCGGTGCCGCCACCCGCCGAGAAGCCCTTGAAGGCATGCTCGACACCCGCCGCAGACGGGTGCTTGATGGTCACCTCGCGGGCCGCCGTGTTGAAGACGCACACGTGCGTCTGCGCGAGTGGGAAGCCCTGGAGGAACTTGGCCAGGTAGCCCTTGGCGTCGTCGATGGACTGGCTCATGGACCCGGAGATGTCGACCATCACGTAGACCCGCAGCCCGGCGATCACCTCCTCCACCGCCTTTTTGACGGCCTTGTCGGCGGACGCCTGCAGCGTCTCCCGAACGTCCTTGTTGCGCACTCGCGCCGCGATGTTCGCCGCGCGCGTGTTCTCAGCCTTCTCGGTCGCCGCCCTCCAGCGCGCTTGCAGCTGCGGGATCTCGAGCAAGCCGAGGTCCTCCAGCGTCGGCGTGAGGAGGATGAGGTCCGTGTCGGACACCGACCCCACCTCGATGGCTGCGGCCATGATGGCGCGGGTCAAGCCCACCTCCGGCGGGAGCAGGCCCACCAGGCGCTTGTAGCCAGGACGCAGCTTCACGATGCGCTGGCAGATCTCCTCCTCACCCAGGCCCGCCCAGGACGCAGCGGGCACCACCGCATCGCCGATTGCGATGTTGCGGCGGCCGTCCATCGCCTGCTTCTGTCGCCACCGGAGCGCACGGAAGAAGGCGTCCGACTCGGGCTTGTACCCGACCTTCTGCGCCAGTCGCTGGACGGTCTGCCGGAAGCCGGCCCGCACGAGGCCGTCGAGCATCTTCGGGTTCTGCTCCCGGTGCCGCAGCCAGCGTGTGACCGCCTTGTCGTACCGTCCCATCGCCGGCTTGCGGGCAGAGCGACCAAAGCCGAGCTCGCGGTTGATCTCGGCAATCGGCGGCAACTCGAGCACGTTGGCGACGCGCAGGAGCAGCTTGGGGTTGAGATCGCGACCATCTCTGCGCCGCAGCAGGCACATGGCCTCGCCGATGTCCCGGAAGTCGTCGTCGTGAAACAGGACCTGGCCGCCTTCGCGTACCGGCTCCCCCGCCCGCGGCTGCACAAGCATGAACGCGGCGAGGACGACCTTGAGGTCGCGGTACTCCTGCGCGAAAGCCCAGGACGCCCAGCGCGCGCAGAACTCGTTGTCCAGTGCGTAGACCTCCGCCACCTTGCGGTAGAGGAACGCCGCCGCCTCCGGAAACAGGCCGGGCTTGCGGTAGGTGCCCACGACACGGCCACCGTGCCGGACGTCACCGTTCTCCTCCATCACACCGAGCAGCTCGCGGGCGTTGGCCCGGTTGCCGCGGCGGACCAGGCGAAACACGGTCTTGACGCCGTCGTCGCCCACGCGGTGGGTCACGGGGAACCAGGCCACGCCGATCGGACTGGTGGCGTCGGCGACCACAACACCCGGCCGGCCGTGGTAGATGTGGTCGATGTGCTGGAGAGCCGTCTGGATGATCCGCTCGGCCGGACCGAGCGCCTCAGCGGGGTTCGTCATGGTGTACCTCCTGCAGCTGCGTGCGTGCGCAGCAGCGCAGGCGTCTATGGCCACCGGTGCCCCAATGCGCAAGCCCGGGGCCGGAGCGACGCGACCATCGAACCCGGGTCGCTGGGCGCCGCCCTGGAATCCGGATCTGACGCCCGGATCTGGATGCTCGCCGAGAGACGGCTAGAGCGCGGCCTTGATCGCGTCGTAGTCGGGCTCGACGCCGGGGTTGGGGCCTACCCACTTGTAGGTGATGGCTCCCTCGCCATTGACGATAAACACGGCGCGCTGCGACGCGGTGTAGCCCGGCATGCCGGCAAAGTCGGGCAGCTCCACGCCATACGCGGCGACCGTGCTGCGCGTGTAGTCGGACAGGATGGGGAAGTTGGCGCCGGTCTTGGCGGCGAAGGCGCCGTTGGAGAACGGGGCGTCCACGCTGATGGCCAGGACTGTCGCGCCGACGTCGTTGAGCTCGGCGAGGCTGTCGCGGAAGCTGCACAGCTCCTTCTCGCACACGCCGGTGAACGCGGCGGGGAAGAACGCCAGGATGACCTTCTTGCCGCGGTGGTCTGACAGGGTGACCTTCTCGCGCGTGGTGTCGAAGAGGGTGAAATCGGGAGCCTGGGAGTTGATGTCGACCATGGGTTTCTCCGGTAGTTGGTGGGGCGCAAGGCGCCGCGCCATTGGCATATCTGGTTGCATCCGCGGACTCAACCCGCGTACCGTTCGCGGACCCGAACGGAGAATCGATGGGAACACCCAACAAGCGGCCACAGAGCCGTACGCAGGCGCTCGCAAGCTTCGTCCCGCCTGAGCGCAGTGGCCGCAAGGCGGTGCTGATCAGCTGCGGCGTTCTGATCATCATTGTCGCGGTGATGAGCGTCCTGTGCGCGCTCTTGAACGTGACCGTTGGGTTCGCGTCCAAGCCCGATATTGCACTTGTGGGTGCGATCAACGCCGTCGCCCTCGGAATCCCCTACCTGCTGGTCATCCTGTGGCTGGACCGCAACGAGAAGGAGCCCCTGCACCTGATCGTGACGGCGTTCCTGTGGGGCGCGGTCATCTCCACGATGCTCAGTTGCTGCGTGAACACCGGGTTTGGCGGGATCGCGACCGGGATTTTTGGGGGTGCAGGGCAGCAATTGACGGCCAGTTTCAGCGCCCCGTTCATCGAGGAGCTGACCAAGGGCGCCGCGGTCTTTGCCATCTTTCTGTTCTTCAAGCGCGACTTTGACAACGTCCTCGACGGCATCGTGTACGGCGCCGTCGCGGGGCTCGGTTTCGCGGTGTTCGAGAACTGGCTCTACTACGTCCAGGTCTGCAATAGCATCGAGCAGGTGTTCTACCTGACCTTCATCCGCGGCGTGGTCGCCGGGGTGGGCTCTCACGCGGTCTACACGGCCATCACCGGCGCGGGTTTTGGGCTGTTCCGCGTCATGCGTCGCGGGGTGATCCGGTGGTTCATGCCCGTGCTCGCCGTGGGTCTGGCCATGTTCATCCACTTCTCCTGGAACACCTTCGCCGGACTGTTCCTCGACGAGCCGCTGGCCAGCGTCACGCCGCAGCTGCTCGAGGAGCGGGTCGAGCAAGCGGGGTGGACAGTCACCAAAGCGCCGAAGAAGAAGACGGAGAAGACGTACGTCCGGTACCGGATGGAGGTGAAGAACAAGGATCCGAAGTCCGAGGCCAAGATTCGGCTCTACAAGACCAAATCCAACAAGGCCAAGGCTGACCGCATCGCCTATTTTGAGAAGAAGGGCTATGTCTACTACGCCCGTGACCTCGCGGTCGTCGGCGTCAAAGTGGAGGACGCGCCGCTTAACGCGGGTCCGGTGATCGCGCAGCAATTACTGGCCGCTGTGGCGTCGCCCAGCCTCAAGGAGATCGCGTCTGGGCCGATCTTCCTGCCCGCAATCGTGATTCACATCCCGTTTGTGCTGCTGGTGCTGATCGTGACGCTGATCACGCTGTGGCACGAGTCCAAACTCATCAAGAAGTACCTGGAGGGGGAGGGGCCACCCATCTTGCACGACGGCGAGATGAAGAAGCTGCTGCCGGCTTCGCGCCGCTCCCTGCACCGTTGGAGCCTGTTGTGGACGTTCAAATTCGGGGCGTGGTCCGTGCGACGAAAGCGCAATGCGCGGCTCGTGCGCCTGGCGTTCGAGAAGTGGCATATGGACCAGGAAGCGCAGGGCGAAGCCCACGCGGAGGGACATCTGCACGCCGTGCGGGTTCTCAGCCTGCGCGAGGAACTCACCAAGCTCAAACCGCTCGACTGACATGACCAAACTTGCGCCGTTGACGGCCGACCAGTTGCGACTGTGCTGCGATCCCGCCCAGTTTGAGTTTGACAGCACCGAGGAACTCGAGCCCCTCGGCCACGCGATTGGCCAGAGCCGCGCGGTCGGCGCCATGGCCTTCGCGCTGTCCATGGACCGGCCCGGCTACAACGTGTTCGCGCAGGGGCCCACGGGAATGGGCAAGCACTATGTTGTGCAGCAATTCCTCAAGGAGGTCGCCGCCAGAAGGCCCGTCCCGCCGGACTGGATCTACGTCAACGATTTTCAGAACCCCCATCGCCCGCGCGCGCTCCAGTTGCCGGCAGGAAAGGGCCGCGAGTTCCGGGATGCCGTAGACGGCGCCATGCAGGATGTCTGGGCGTCCCTGTCCAACGCGTTCACCAGCGACGACTACGGCTCGCGGCGCCGCGTGGTGGGCGAGCTGCTCGAGGAGCGCCAGAAGGCCGCGGTGGGCGCTCTGCAGGAGGAGGCAGCGGCGAGCGGTGTCGCCATCCTGCGCAGCGCTGGCGGGCTCGCGCTGGCCCCACTACGCGACGAGGAGCTGCTCGACAAGGATGAGTTTGACGGGCTGCCGGAAGAGGAGCGGGCGGCGTACGACAAGGCGATGGAAGCCGTGCACGAGAAGCTCGGGGCTGCGCTGGCCCAGGAGCCGCTGTGGGAGCGCGAGCAGCGCGAGCAGCTGCGACAGCTCGACCACGAGACGGCGGATTTTGCCGTGCGCGACATCCTCGCGGACCTGAGCAACGGCTGGCCCGACCCGGTCAATGCGTGGGTGGAGGAGCTCAAGGCGGACCTCACCGGCAACGGGAACCAGTTTCTGGAGGCCCGCGACGAGGAGGCCAAGGCCCGCGCCGCCGGCATGCCACGGGTGGGGGGAGTCGCCGCGCGCTACGCGGTCAACCTGCTCGTCGACAATGAGAAGACCGTCGGCGCGCCGGTGGTCTATGAGGACTTCCCATCCGTGGGCAACCTGCTCGGCGGCGTGGAGCACCTGACGATCATGGGCGCGCCCCTGACCGATGTGACGCTCGTGCGCGCCGGCGCTCTGCACCGCGCATTGGGCGGGTTTC
>CALBXO010000364.1 GCA_937890335.1 uncultured Pseudomonadota bacterium
GGACGCCTTGGGCCGGCGGTCGCACGCCGGGTACCAGGGGGATCGTTTGCCGCCTGGCGCCGACGCCGCGTAGAAGCAGGCGCTCCCGATGGGCAGGTGAAACTGCCACCGCTCCTCCCGGATGTGGAAGCGCTGTTCGACGGCCCCATGTTTGAGGTCGAACGGTGACGCGAGACCTGGATCTGAACCACATCGACGCCGTCTGTCTCGACGTCGATGGGACATTGTACTCGCTCGACCACTTCCGGGTTCACGTGGCGCTGCGCACTCCGTTCGACATCAACGGATGGCGAGCCATGGAACGGGCCCGACGAGCGCTGCGGTCCGACGAGAACGCCCACGACGATGTGCACGCCGTCATCGCCCAGCGCATGGCGGCCGACCTGGGACTCCCAGTGGAAACGGCTGCCGGTCTCGCCGAGCGCCTCGTGCACGAATCCTGGCCGCGTCTGTTGCGGAGAATCACTCCATTCTCAAAACTGCGGGGCGCGCTGGAGGCCCTGGTCGGCGCCGACGTCCGGCTCGTCGCGGCCAGCGACTACCCGTGCCGTGCCAAGATTGAAGCGCTCGACCTCGGCGACCTGCCGTGGTGTGCGACGCTCGACGCGTCGGCGCTGGGGGCGCTCAAGCCCAGACCCGAGATCTATGCGGCCGCCGTCGCCGCGGCCGCCGCGCCCGCCGAACGCGTTCTTCACGTGGGCGATTCGTCCCACCTGGACGTGAGCGGGGCCCAGAGCATCGGCATGCCGACAGTCCTCGTGGGGCGCGAGTCCAAACGGCCAGACAAATGGCACGCGACGCCCACCTGGGCCTTCCCCTCGGTCAACAAGTTCTGCCAAGCTGTGCACGCCGCGCTGGTGTCCCGGAGTTCGTCATGACCATCGTCTATTGGATTCTCGTCGGCGTACTCGGCGTCACCGGTCTGTTGTGGGCCCTGAACCTTCTGCAGCTCGTCGCGCGCGCCAAAGACCGGAATACCTTCCGGGTGCGGGCCAATCGAGCGCCAGACGCACCCACTGAAGGGCAGTTGGTGACGGTCATCATCCCCGCCAGAAACGAGGCCGGGAACATCGGCCCCTGCCTGGACGCCGTGCTGGCCCAGACCTACCAGGACTTTGAGGTCATCGTCCTGGACGACCGGTCGGACGATGCAACACGGCAGGAGGCGGCGACCCGTCAGGAGCGCGACCCGCGCGTGCGCATCGAGTCCGGCGTGGAGCGTCCCGAAGGGTGGATGGGCAAGGTCTGGGCGTGCCACACAGCGCAGCAGAAGGCCCGCGGCGAGGTCCTGCTGTTCATCGACGCCGACGTGCGCCTTGAACCCGAAGCCATCCGGCAGGCGCGCCACTACCTGGCCGAGAAGGAGCTCGGCGCGCTCAGCGTGTTTGGAATGCTGACGATGGTCAGTTTCTGGGAGTGGGTCGTTCAGCCGGTCGTCGGCGGGCTCATCCTGCAGAACAACGACCCTGCCGAGGTCAACGACCCTGCCAAGAAGGACAAGGTCATGGCCAACGGCCAGTTCATCATGGCAACTCGCGGCGCGTACGACGCCGTGGGGGGCCACGAGAGCATCAAGGGCGAGATCCTCGACGACGTGGGTTTTGCCCGGCGCTGCAAGACCGAAGGCGTGCCCTACCACATGGTCTACGGGCGCGAGCTGTTTGGTTGCCGGATGTACAAGAGCCTCTCGGAGATCTGGGAGGGGTGGACCAAGAACCTCTTTGCGGGGTTGCACTACAACCTGAAGCTGGCGCTCGGCGTCTGCTTCGCGCTCCTGCTCATCAACATCGTGCCGTTTGTCGTCCTGCCCGTGGCCATCGCGTGGCACCCAAACGCGGCGGACCCGCTGGTCGCGCTGGCCATCTGGAACGTCCTCGCCATGTACGTCGGGTATTTCGCGGGGCTGATGACGGCGAACTACAGCCCAAAATTCTTCTGGACCTACCCTCTCGGAATGCTCGTTACGGTGGGCCTGTTTGCCAACTCGGCGCGCCGGATCGCCAGCGGAAAGGGCGTGTCGTGGAAGGGACGGACCTACGTCACCACGGGTGAAGGGCAGAAGCGGTGAACGAAGAGACCGTCGATCGGAATTGGGGCCTGGCGACCGTCGCAGGAACGCTGCCCGCGCTGTTCGTCATCCTCGCCATCGCCCCGATGTTCCTCATCGCGTCGGAGCTCATCGAGCCCATCCGGGCGCTCGGAGCGTGGTTCTGGGGCATCGCGTTCATCGGCGTGTTGGCCACGTTCGGCACGGCGGCGTTGACCCTGTTGTCGGCGGCGGGCTTCCGGGTCCCACCGGTGGCTCCCGTCCTCGTGGCGTGCAGCCCCTGGTTCATTGGGCTGCTGTCCGTCGCGGTCGGCACCAAGGAGGCGTCAGCGGCGGTCGCGTACGCCGCCCCCGAGTCCTTCTCCGAGCTGATGGCAGCGGTCATGTGGAGCATTCTGCCCGCCCGCGCGATCGGCGGCTGGATCAGCGGCGCGCTTCTGGCCGGCGTCGCCGTCGGGTTCGGGCTTGGTGCAGTGGCACGGCGAGCGCCGGACCGCAGCGGGATTGGGATGCTGGTCGGTGGCGCTGTGGGGCTGGGCTTGCTTGGAGTGGCCGCCGCTGGGGCAGCGCCGCCCATGGCCGTAGGCGTCTCCGACAATCTTGGACTTTTCATGCCGGCTCTGGCGGGCCTGATTGGACTGGGCCTGGCCGCGTTGGGCGCGGGCCGTGACGCGCAAGCCGGACAGTCCGGCGCACTGGCCATCGGCGCCGCGGGGGCCGCGACATTGGCCCTCGCCGCGACCGCCGCGAGCTTGAGTTCGCTCGCCATCGCCGTCGCGGGTGACGCGATGCGCAGCGCGCCACCCGACATGCAGCCCCGTATTCTGGGGCGCGGCGTGGAGGCCGCCTCAGCGTCCGAACCGGTCGTCTTGTACGCTGCCGGGGCCGGCGTCGTGGCGCTGCTCGTGATGGCGGTCTGGGCGGCCCTGCGAACCCGCAACCTCACCAGCGTCGCCGTGACGACGGGAACCGTGAGTTTGGTGTGTCTGGCCACCCTCGGCGCGGACGTGGCGGCCGTCGGGCATCTGGCGCGCTCGATGGACTTCAACAGCGAGCGTCTCTACGACGGTCTGGATGGTTTTGAGCCCGTGCGGATGCGCGGCGGGGTCAGCCGGCACCCGAGCATGGCGATTCGCGGCTCGGACGCCGTTGTGTCCGACGGCCCCACGATGGGGAGATTGCACGACTACCCACTGCGCAAACTGTCCATTGTGGAGGCGTTCGCGCAGCTGATCCCAGAGGGCCTTGGACCCGACGGCCCGGTCCCGATGAAGGACCTTGCACGGCGGGAAGAGCCCGAGGTGGACATCGCAGTCGCCGTGGCATTGGACCGCCGAACGGACCGTGCCGCGACCCTCGACGCACTCGAGAAAGCCGCCGACGCAGGGTTTCGCTACGTCTGGCTGGTGGGGAGGCCCAGCGAGCTTGAATTCGCAGGGCCCATTCTGGACTTCCCCCTGTCACGCCCACTGCTGACGCGGACGCGCGCGGTGAGGGTGTTCCTTCCGTCGCCCGTCCCAGCGGAGGGCGACGACGACCTCCAGAGCGATGCCTGGCGCGGCCAGATCTCCGCAAAGGGGGCGTTCCGGATTCATGATCCGCGCGAGCAACGTGAGTCCCTGACGTTTGAGGTGGGCGTGGACAGTCCCACGAACGGTTCTGACGAGAAGCTCGCCTTCGTCACCTTGGCCGATGGCGTCGATGTGCAGCGGCTGACAGATGCTGTGGACCTCATGAGCGGCGCGGGCCTCGATGTGGTTGTGTTTCGCAAACACCGCGAGGCCTCGCCGCAACCCAATGCACCCATGGGTATCAACGCATTGGCTGGCGCTCCCAATGGGGGGTCGGTCGGCGCCGGCGGCGGCGGGCCCGTCGTATTGGGCGCCCTTGACCGCTCCACGATCCAGACTGTCATCCGCCGCCACCTCCCGGCCGTGAAAGCCTGCTACCAGCGGGAGCTCCAGCAGTCGCCATCGCTCCAGGGCAAGGTCACAATCAAGATGGTGATCTCCTCGGCGGGCGCCGTCTCCACCGCGGAGGTCGAGGCGTCCACGTTGGGCAACACCACTGTGGGCGCCTGTCTGACCCGTGTGGCCAAAGGTATGACATTCCCGGCTCCCCAAGGCGGCGGCATCGTGATCGTTCGGTACCCGTTTGTGTTCAGCCCGGGCTGAACACCGGCTGTGGCAACAGCGCCCCAGTGCGCCGGATGCCACGGGCGAGGTGCGCCATCCTGACGCGGTTGCGCACCTATGGACCTGATCCCGTGCCTGGCCCGGCCCTTGCGATGACAAGCCCGTGCTTGGCCGAGGGGGACGGGGACACAGACTACGATGAAGAACTTCCCATGGATTGGGTTGTGCGTGCTTCTGGCAGTCGGCTGCGCTGACATGCCGCCGGACGACGGCAGCACCGCGTTCGAGGAGGAGGATCTCCACGAGCACTGGGACCACCCCACCGAGATGGTGGAGAAGTCGGTGAGCACGGTCGGCGAATTGGTGGCACATCGCGCGTGCTCCACAGCGCCCAGCGCCCGCCTCAACGCGCAGATCGCCACGGAGATGAATTGTCTTGAGCCGAACCTCTTTGGTTCGTTCGAGCAGGTGCGCAACATCGACCGGGGCTCCGCCGCCAGCCCGTTCCTGCAAAAGCCGGCCGCCCAAGCCCTGGCGCGCGCCTTCGCGCGGGTTCCCAACAGCACCGTTCGGATGAACAGCGGCTGGCGCAGCGTCGTTCAGCAGTACATGCTCAAGTCGTGGGAGGGCAGCTGTGGTGTGCGCATCGCCGCAACACCTGGTCGCAGCAACCACGAGTCCGGACTCGCCGTGGACATCGAGTACAACAGCCAGGTTGCCGCCGCCATGCGTGCCGAAGGCTGGCAATGGTACTGCGACCGCACCAACCGAGGACGACTGAGCGGATGCGGCGACCCGGTGCACTGGGAGTACAAAGGACGCGGCGCGCGAGACCTGCGCCGGGAGAGCGTCAAAGCCTTCCAACAGCTGTGGAACCACGCCAACCCCAGCGACAAAATCACCGTGGATGGCATCTACGGCGGCCAGACCGCTGCGCGCATTCGGCGCGCGCCCCTGGACGGTTTTGAGAGCGGCGTAAGCTGCGGACGCGCGCCGGCGCCCGAACCAGAGCCGCGGGACGACGAGCCTGCCGAGCCGGGTGAGTCACTGGCAGTGGATGCGTTCCGCGCCGACATCGTCGGGCAGGACCCCGGCAGTCACGTGGACGTGTGGCACCCGAGCGCCCTGCTGTCCGCCTGCGGCTCCTGGACCATTGACGAGAACTTCTCGAGCGGCCGCTTCAACGCCCACCGCTACCAGCTTGAGGTGGAAGGGCAGGGCCCCGTGACCTTGAGCTTCACCCGGCGCGCCGGTTCTCTGACCCCGGTCATCTTCGTGTTCGATCGGCGCGGCGACCCCGTCTTCGTGGGAGATGCATCCGCCGGCCACCCCGATGTCGAGGCGACCGTCGTCGCAAGTGGACGCACGGGCGACGCGGCCAAGGTGGTTCTCGAGGTCAATGAGCCCAGGCGGCTTTTCGCCTTTGTCACCACATGGGAGGCCATCGACGCCGGCCTCCACAGCCGGGTCTCCACCACCGCCCGCTACCGTTTTGACGCGCGGCAGGCGTGTGACGAGCCGGACCCAGGCGAGCCCGGTGAAGGCTACGCGGGCCTGACGTTCGACACGATGCAGATCCCGCGCAGCGGCCTGAACAACCGCACCATGGACAATGTCCGCAACCACCCTCTGACTGAGCGGTTCGGCTCAGTGACGACCTTCGGCGGCCAGCAATACGTCAAGGGCAAGGGCAGCCACTTTGGCGGACCCAATGACCGCGGCGTCGGCAGCACCGACACCGGGGCCATCTCAGGGGAGCGCATCCGGTCGCTGAACACGCCGATGAACCCCAGCAGCACCGACCTGCGAACCCGCCCCGAGGACTTCTACTACGTCGCGATGCGGTTTGATTACACGCAGCGCGGGAAGGCCGCCTGGCGCGACGTGCGGCTGCTCGTCGTCAACCCGGAGAACGGCAAGCGCGTGGTCGTGCGA
Organism: uncultured Pseudomonadota bacterium; assembly: GCA_937890335.1. Lineage (GTDB taxonomy): Bacteria > Myxococcota_A > Bradymonadia > Bradymonadales > CALBXO01. Next base: position 6,118 of record CALBXO010000364.1, read on the forward strand.
CCCGTTGATTGGGGTCCGAACATCAAGAAGAGC
>CALBXO010000365.1 GCA_937890335.1 uncultured Pseudomonadota bacterium
TGTTTCCGTTGTTGGCGCCGTTGTTTCCGTTGTTGGCGCCGTTGTTTCCGTTGTTTCCGTTGTTGGCGCCGTTGTTCACTCCGTTGTTGCGGCCGTTGTTGGCGCCATTATTGTCACCGTTGTTGCCGTCGCTGACGGCGCTGGGCGATGTGTTGTCGCCGCAGGCGGAGACCGTGAGCAGCGCCGCGGCGCAGACCATCCACCGAATCGTTCGCATGAAATCTCCTCTCCCCAAACAGCCGGCCTCAGGGTAGGGGGTGCGTCGGGCCGCGGCAACCGTTGTTCAATAGACGACGTCGCCCGCTTGACGCGCCCAGAGGCGAGCCCAGCTGCGACGGCCTTCCCGGTTGGGATGGATGCCGTCCGCAGACAGCTCATCCGGGTGGTCGCGGTACCAGGAATATGGGTCGACCACGCCGCATCCCCAGGTGGAGAAGGCGGGGGTCATCTCTTCGATCAAGGGATCGTACACGGCCTCCACGTAGGGCAGCGACCCATTGGCCTCCGGCGGCACCAACGGCGGTTTTGGGTAGGCGCGGTAGGAGAGCCGGGCCAGTATCGGGACCCTGCCGCTGTCCTCCACAAGCTGTACGATGTCCCGAAGTTTGCGCTCGAGACGTCGAGCCCCGCCGGGATAGGGGCGCTGCGAACTCACGTCGTTGCCGCCGATGTGAATGGCCACGTACCGGGCCTCTGGATGCTCGGCGAGAAGGCCGGGGAGTCGCTTTCGGAGCTTGCCCGCCGTCCAGCCGGAGACGGCCCGGTTGAACACCACCGGATCGTAACCGTGTTCCTCGCGAACGGCCTGCTTGAAGACGCTGTGGGTAAAACCTCCCTCCTGAATGCTGGCGCCCACGGCAAGCCAGATGTCATCGCGGCCGCCAAGCTCGTAGAGGCCGATGTCGCGCAGGTGCAGATTGCGCCCCTGCACGCGCAGCTCGACGACGGTCGGCACCTCGCGCGGTGGGATGATCACCCGCTCGAGCCCACCGCGGAAGGAGCCCCCAGCCGCAAACTCCACCCAACGCCGGCCCCGCCTGCTGCGCGCGGACCAGGAGCTGTTTGGTGTCTTGCGGCTGCGTCGGTGGCGCGTGAACGTGAGCATGGCGGACCGTTCGGACGCTGGTAGTTCAATCTCCAAAGCGGCGCTCCCGGTGGCCGACAACTTGCCATCGATGCCGTCCTCAAGGGCCTGAAGTACGGTCTCATCGTCAGCGTCGACGCTGACGTGGCCGGGTATGATGCGCCACTGGGCCCGAGGGCTCAGGCTGGCGCCGCACGCGCCCAGGCACAGTGAGGCTGCCACCAACACGACCGCGTTGGCCCGGAACAAACGGGCGTCGTTGGCGTGCGCGTCCAACAATCTAGTGTTCCTGCACAGCGACATTGACGAGTTGCCGCCGGCCCCTTGATCGGATCTCGGCGTGTCTCGTCGTCGCCGTGGTGGAACCACGCCTCCTCCTCGTTCCTTGACCTCCGGCCGAGTTGCTCGCCGGAAACTCACCAATGTCCCTGTGCAGAACACCGGGACGCTGGCCCGGCCGCGTTGCCGAGGCGCGTCGCGAGGCCGACGAGGGCGCCGACGACGCACCGGCGCCGACGGTGTCGGGTCCTTCCATGCGGGCAGTATAGCCGAAGTCTCAGGCGAGGCATCTGTGCGGCAACGGTCATGGGCTTTTTGCTTCAGGCGGCGGTGCGGCGGATTGGGAGAAGCGTCGAACGATTCGAAGCGCGCACGGAATCGATTCTTGACTTCGTCGGTTGGGATTGTCAGGGTTTGTCTCGTAGGTAGGTGGGGAATTGGCATTGGGGTTCCCACGTGGTGAGTGTGGAAATGTCTGAAATTGTGCTGGCCACTTTGGGTGGAATGCTCATTGGTTTGGCTTCGCTTCTGGTGCTGGGCGCACAGGGGCGCGTCGCCGGCGTGTCGGGTCTGCTGGCCAGCGTGCTGACGCACGGGCGGCGGGCCGGTTGGCGGATCGCGTTCGTGGGGGGCTTGGTCGTCGGGGGCTTTGCGATCGCGTGGTTGGCGCCCGGTTGGCTCCCCACTGAGATTGACGCCAGCTGGTCGGTCGTGGCGCTCGGTGGCGTCCTTGTAGGTTTTGGGACGCAGCTCGGAGGCGGGTGCACCAGTGGTCACGGCGTCTGCGGCATCGGGAGGCTCGACGCGCGGTCCGTGGTAGCGACCGTGCTCTTCATGGCCGCCGGAGCGGGCACCGTCTATGTCGTCCGGCACTTGCTGGGAGGTGCAGCTTGACCGGGTCGCCCGCTTGTGTTGACCGCCGCTCGGCGGCCCAATCGCCCGCTACCGTCGTCGTCCCGACTTGGCGGGGTGAGACCCCGCCGGCGTCGAGCCTCCTAGGTAGCGAACAATTTGTCTCGCCGCTCGACGATCAACACAAGCGAGCGCCCC
>CALBXO010000366.1 GCA_937890335.1 uncultured Pseudomonadota bacterium
TGGCTCGTGGAACGAGACCGCCTGGTGCAATGAGCGCTTCGACGAACTGCTGGTGCTCGGTCGCAAGGAGACCGACCCGGCCAGGCGGCTGGAGATCTATTGCGAGGCCTCGACCCTGCTGCACGACGACGGCGGTGCCTTCATCCCGTACTTCACCAACTACATCGAGGCGACGGTCAAGGCCGGCTACATCGCGCTGGACACCGACATCGACGCCGCGCAGAAGACGGAGAAGCGCAAGGACGTACTGGCCAAGTACGGATTCACCGCGGACTCGTACGCCGCTGCTGAGACCAAGTACAAGGACGACCCGACCATCAAGCCGGTGGTCGAGGGACGCGTGAAGAAGGGCAACTGCACCAAGGAGCTCGCCGAGAAGAAGGAGAAATCCGACGACGACGACAAGACCACCGCGGTCTGGCTCAAGGGCGGGTACAGCGGCGCGATCCGTGGCGGCAACGTCATCGCGACGGTCCGCTACAACGTCCGCGCCAACGGCGGCATCTCCGGAAACATCACGGGAACGCGCGCGGGTGAGAAGTTCATCTGTGGATTCTCCGGCGCGGTCACCAACAAGAAGACCGGCACCTGGACGGCGTCTGGCGCGAACAAGGGCACCAGCCTGCGCCTCAACGGTCGCTTCACCGGCAAGACCTCCACCGGAACCATCAACGGTCGGGTCAACAACAAGCCCGCCACGATGACCTTCAAAGCCAGGCACTAGGAGCGTAACTGCTAGTACCCCCGTGCGCACGGGAGTCGCGACGCGTTTGCCGCGGAGGACAGTCGGGGACGCCGTCATGCACGGTCGTCCCCGTCGCTGCTCTGTGGCTGGTACAGCGCATCGTAGCCGGGCTCGCACGGGGCATGGCGCCGCGGGCGCAGGCTCGGTATACTGCGCGACGATGCAGGATCTCCTGTACAGGATGGTGGAGCGGATGCTCCGCGACCGCGCAGTTCTCAGTCGCAACAAGAACTTCGACGCCTTCGACGACGCGCGGCTGCGGCACGCGTCGAGCATTGTGCGGCACCTGCGCGCTCTGGAAGCTGACCTCCTCCAATTTGGCATCCACGGGGAGGTGGCGCGGGACCGGCACGGCAAGTTCCGGTTCGAGATCCGCATGGACGAGCTCAAGGGGCGCCGCGTGGCGCATCTGAACGCTCGGGAGCTGGCTTTGCTCTGCATCAACCCCTCCGTCGAGCTGCTGTTCCATTCGGCGCTGGGCAACGAGACACCGGTCCATTCATGACAAATCCATTCGCCCGAAACGTCGCCGTTGGCGCGCTCGCCCTCTTCTTCCTGGCTGGCTGCGGCGGTGCGCAGAAAATCGAATCCAAGCCGCTGCCGGCCGGCGTCAACCTCAGCGGTGACTGGTGGTCGCCGGAGTACGAGAACATGAAGGTCGTTCACAAGGGCGGCCTGGTGAAGGGCACATTCTCCTACCGAACCGGCGGTACCTTCGAAGGCAAACTCGACGGAGATGTCCTTCTGTTTGAGTGGGTACAGCCCGGCGATTTCGACAAGGCACGGCGGGAGATTCGCGGCAGTGGTTTCCTTCGCGTGTCGCAGGACGGACGTACTCTGCAGGGGCGTTGGGGCTACGACGACGACCGTATGGGCGGCGGCGTGTGGACCGCTGAGAAGCTGGTGCGAGAAGAGCCGGACTACGACGTGAACGAGCCCGTCTTCTAACCCTGAGGGAAGCGGGCGCGTTTGCTGCGTCGGGCCGGCGACTGTCCCCGCGATTGCAGGCCAACGACTACCTGGCGAGTCCTTCCAGAACGGCCGGGACGCGCTCGCGGCCCTCCGTGGTTTTGGTGAGGACGTCGACTGCGCCGAGCGCAAGGACCCCGTCGCGGATGTCCTCGTTTGCGTTTCCAGTCAGCACGACCACCGGGCAATCCGCCACGGAGCTGAGGCGCTTGAATGTGTCGATGCCCTGGCTGTCGGGTAGCCCGAGATCCAGGAGGACGACCTGGGGTTGGAAGCTGGGCAGGGCGGCGACCGCATCGGACAGACACGTGGCCCAATGCACCTCGTGCGGGCGGAGAGTGCGCTTCGTGATGAAGGCGTCGCCCGGGTTGTCCTCGACCAGTAGTATCCGCATTCGCGCGCCCCTAGCCGCGTCCGGCGACCTTCTCCCACGCGATGGCTGTCGCCCCGTAGAATCGAAGTCTGCGCGTGAGAATCTCGAGCACGAAGATAGCCAGGACGGCGAACAAGAACCAAGGCCAGAGCTCAGCTTTGTGTTTGACCGTCTCGCCCTCGGGATCGAAGAGTCGCGCGTTTGTCGGGTTGAGCTCGCCGCGACCGATCTCGGCCGTCTTCTTGATGAGCTTCTCGTTCGGCGCCAGGGTCAGGTACTCGTCCGGATAAGGCCATGTGAGCGTGCCGTTGGACACGGCGATTCGATCACCATCCAGGTTGGTGTGGGTAATCTGGACGACGTACGAGCCGTACTCTGCCAGCGCAAAGGAGCTCTCGTAGCGCCCCGGCGCCGTCTGCTGGAGCTCGACGGGCATCTTCTCGCCGTCCGGCGTCTTGACGAGGGCGGTGGAGGTCAACTCGTTGAGGAAGGTTCCATCCCCTTCGACGGCGTCGACTACGATCTTCCCACGGCCACGCTCGATCTCGAGTTCGACCGGAAGCGTCCGCTGCGAGTCGGTGCGCATGAGGTCGCGGAGTACCTGGGCCCAGAACTTGGGGAACTGGCCCCACCGGACCCATTGCACACCCCACCGGTTCTTGACGTCACTTGTGAAGACGGCGGTCTTGCCCAGGCCCCTGCGCCAGCGGGCGAGTATGGGCTCGCCGTACTCGCTGACGAGGATGACCTCGGCCCCTTGCTTTGCCTTGGTCGAAACGTAGCCCAGCAGCGGCTGCGTGAACGTGATGCCGCGCACGGCCTGGGTCTTCTTCACCAGCCGCGGGCGGAAAGGCTCCTCGACGAACTGCGTCCGGGCGACGGTGCTGGTCTCCTTGGAGAAGATGCGCGGGATCGAGTACGGGTCGGGTGTCCAATAGAAGCGTCCGTTGCCCTGGTCGGCCACGCGGCGCAAGAAGGCCTTGTCGGCCTCGCGGCCAACGGCAACGGTCGTCACCGTGATGCGGTCCTGTGCCATGCCGGGCATCACGTCGTTGAAGACGCTGACGGCCCGGTCGTCCTTTCCGTCTGTCAGCAGGATGACGTGTTTCACGGACGCGCGGGTCTCGAGCAGCTTGAGGTAGGCGGCCTGCAGGGCCACGGCGATGTTCGTGCCGCCGCTGGTTCGGAGGCGGCTCAGGTCGGAGAGGATGCGGACCCGGTTTGCGGCCGACTGCATGGGGACGATCTCGTCGTAGCCGTCATCAAACGCGATGACGCCGACTTTGTCGTTGCGCTGGAGGACCTCCACAGCCGCCTTGGCCGCCTCCTTGGCCATCTCGATTCGTGTGCCCTGCATCGACCCGGATTTGTCGATCACGAGGAGCAGCGCCAGGCTCGGTGTGTCGCGGCTCTTCTCGCCGTCGAAGCTGACGGGCAGCATCTGCTCCATGGGGGTCCGGGACCAGCCGCCGGGGCCAAAGCTGTTCTCGCCGCCGACCATGATGAAACCGCCGCCCTTGGTGCGGACATATTGCTCGGCGACCTTCATCTTTTGGTGCGTGACCTTGTAGCCCGGCACGTCGGAGAGGACTACGGCGTCAAAGTTCTCGTAGCCAGCGAGTGTCGAGGGCAGCCCTGTGGAGGGGCGCAGCTCGACGTCGATGTTCTCCTTGGTCAACGCCGGCACCAGGTACCGGCGTCCCCGGCTGGGGTCGCCCTCGATGTAGAGGACTTTGGGTTTGCCTTTGACCTCGATGGCGTCGGAGTAGGTATTGTTTGGGCCAAAGGTGTCCACGCTCGCGGCGTCCTCCAGCGTCATGTTCACCTTGTACCGGCGCGTACCCTGCTCGTAGACGGAGGTCCGGAACTCGATGACGTTGAGCCCCGGTTCCAGGTCCACGGTCTGTTCGCCGTCGACGAACTCGTTCTGCCAGAGCTTGAACCGGCCCTTGGCCGCGCGTGTGGTGTAGGCCTCGACCTTGAGCGTGAACGGCTCGCCGACCTTTACGTCATCCGGGAACTCAAAGCCTTTGACCAGCGCCTCGGGGCGGGCCTCGAACTCGAAGGTCTTTGCAAAAACCTTGATGCCGTAATCGCGCGCGTTGTAGGTCTCGCCGAGCAGGTCCCCGTCGGTCTGGTTGCCGTCGGAGATGACGACAATTCGCTTCACGTGGTCCTGGGGGAACAGGCCGTAGGCGAGACGCATGGCGTCCTGCACGTTGGACCCGAGCCGCTCCTCTTCGTCTGCAGGCCGCGCGATGGGCGGGAGGTTGGTGCTGCCGGGCGCAATCTCCAACACGCGCGGCTCTTTGGCGAAGGTGACGACCCGCAGGTCGTTGCCCTCTCCTTTCTCCGCGTACGCCTTCTCGATGTACGCCTGGGCCTCCGTGATCGCCTCGTCGGGCATGGACGCGGAGACGTCGACGAGGACGACGGTCGTGACATGACTCTCGAACTCTGTGAACACGACGCGGCTCAGAGCGATGGCCAGCAGCGCAATGAGCACGGCTCGGAGTAGAGACGTGAAGTGCTGCTGCACCTGCGGCAGGTCGGACAGGGTGAACCGCCGGACGATCCACAGGATCGGGGCGAGCAGGAACAGTCCGAGGTACAGGGGGCGAAGGATCTCGATGTCCCGCCCGTCGTAGTTGAACTGGATGACGGCGCGCGTCCCGTCGGGGCCGGGCGTGGTGGGTAGGACGATGTACTCGTAGAACGCCCAGCCGAGGGCGGCCCACACGAGCCCGAGAAGTACCCAGAAGACGATTGTGCTCCAGCGGATTCTACCCATCAGACCGTCCACCTCCGGTTGTAGCTGAGCCACTCGAGCAACAGCAGGGCGATGGCGCCGAAGATGAGGTACATCCAGTAGTCGCGGTGCAATTGCACGACGCTGGCGGAGTCGACGTTGAGCGTGCGCGGTCCGAGATCAAGCTCCTCTGGGGGCAAGATGTTGGACTCCTTGGGGTCTGCGAGGTTTGCGGCCAGCAGGAATTCGTCCTCGCCGGCGCGCACGGTGTGAAACCCGGTGTTCTGCCCGTAGTAGATGGCCTTGCCCTCGTACACGGGCACAGGGTGCTCCTTGCCCGAGGGATCGACGATTACGGCGCCCTCGGCGTCCCGGGACACGGGGATGGTCCACGCCTCGCCGGTCTTGTAGGTCGGTACCAGGCTCTGGTCGCCCGCCAGGAACCAATCTACGGCGTTGAGGACGAGCACGGGGAGGGCGACGCGCAGCGGCAGGTCGGAGCGCGTGATGTCAAACGTGAGCGCGATCATGGACCGGTTGTCGTCGCGGCGCGCGATGAGGATGGGGGTCCCCGTGGCGGTCGCGACGATCTCGTCATCTTTGGTGGTCTCCACCTTGAAAGCCGAGGCGATGTTGGTGTCCTTGAGGGCCAGCCACCGTGCCAGCGGGTGTTTCTTGCTCACGGAGCTGATGACGGGCCCAGCCACTTCGCCCTTGACCGGCCAGGGCGAGTTCTCACCCTGGGGCGCGATGAACATGAAGTTGCCCTGCTTCGGCAGGATCTTGGGCGCGAACCTGTCGAACACCACGATGTCGGCCTTCGCGGTGAGTTCTGGGGTCCACGCGTCCGGCTCGATGGTCTCGATCGTCACGTTGGGGTGCGCGTGGAACGGGGCGCGCAGGTAGAGGTTGCCCGTGGTGACGAGCGCCACGTGGGCGTCGCGCGTCCTAGGCAGCACGGCGTAGGCCGAATCGTCCGCGGAGAACACGTCGCGCGCGTCGGCTGTGACGAGTTTGACGCGCGCCTCAAGGCGCTTGCCGCTGAAACCCTGGTCCGGGAAGAACTGCTTGGCGGTCCCGTTGGGCGGGATGGTCAGCTTCTTTATCTCGGCCAGGTTGTTGTCCGCGTAGAGCTGAAGCTCGACCTCCACCTCGCGTTCGAAGTAGCTGCGGACCTCCGCGTAGAGCTCATAGTCTTGGAGGTTCTTGATGTAGCGGCGCGCGTTGAAGGCGGTAACCGCGACGTTCGCCCCGGACTCGCCCGTCCGGTGGTGCTTGACCTTGACCTGCGTGGGCAGCACCTCGGCTGCCTCCAGAAAGTCTTCCGAGAACGCGCCGTCGCTGAAGACGTGCAGCTCCGCCTCCTTCTTTCCGCGGACGGCGTCCCGGACGAAGCGCAGCGCCTGGCCGATGTCCGCTGGTGTGGCCGTCGTCTTCAAGTCCGCGATCTGCTGCCCGAGAATCGCCGACTCCTTGACGAAGGGGGTCACGGGCCGCAGCTGGCCGTCCATGGTGACGAGCATGACGTTGTCGAGCGGCCCAAGGGTGCCGAGCACGTCCCGGGCGCGCTGGCGCCCGATGTCCAGGCGATCCACGCCGCCGCTCACATCGATGGCCGCCATGGACGCGGACGTGTCGATGAGCAACACGACGTTGCGCCCCTCGAGCCGCTCGTCTTCAGGCTTGGGGTCGGCGATGGCGGAGATGATGAGCGCGAGGAACACGATCTGAACCAACAGGCTCAGGAGCCGCTTGAGGCGGTTCCACAGGGTCCGCGTCTCTCGGGACGCCATGACCCGCGCCCAGATGGGGCTGAAAGGTACGGTGACGCGCCGCCGCCGCAGCTTGAGCATGTAGAGCAGGGCGACAATGAGCGCCATGCCGCCCAGCAGCGACCAGAAAATCTCCGGTGTGAGGCCGACAAACTTCACTTGAGGAAGCCTCCGGCTCGGAACACGCGAAGGACCAGGTCGTCAAACGGTTCCTGGATGGCGCTGCGAAAATAGAGCAGCTGCCGTTTGGTGCAGAACTCTTCGAGCTCGCCGGAGAACTCATCAAAGGCGGCGCGGTACGCCTTGAGCATGCTGGCGGTGACGGTGATGTCGCGCTCCTCGCCGGTCTCGCAGTCGACCAGCGAGAGATCTCCGCGCAGCGCCGGGTTGAGCTCTGCCTTGTCGTAGAGCTGCATCGCGATGACTTCAAACTTGTTGTAGCGCAGGAAGTTCATGCCCTCGACGAACCCATCTGGGTCGTAGAAGTCGCTGATGACGACGGCGAGCCCGCGACGCTTGTTCTGCGTGACGAACGTCCGGAAGGAGTCTCGGATGCTTGTTGAGCCTCCGGATTCGAGAGTGTCGAGGAACTTGAAGACCTTGTAGATCTGGCCGCGCCCACGCGAGGGCGGCAGCCGTCCGGTCAGCTTGGTGTTGAACGGGATGACGGAGACCCGGTCCAGGTTGGCCAGGCCGATGTACGACAACGCCGCGGCGAGCTCTTTGGCGTACTTGAGCTTGGTGGCCCCGTCGACGCCGAGCGCCATGGAGGCGGAGCAGTCCACGAGCATGTAGATGTAGAGATCTTCCTCTTCCTCGAACAGGCGCAGCAGCAGCTTGCGCGTGCGCATGTAGATGTTCCAGTCGAGGTTGCGGAAGTCGTCGCCAGGGGAGTAGGCGCGGTGGTCGGCGAACTCGAGCCCCGACCCGATTTTCTTGGCCCTTCGCTCCGCGCGCATCTGTCCCGACGCGATCTTGCGCGAGATGATGTACAGGACCTCCAGTCGCTTGACGAAGGCAGGTGTGAAGAGACTCTCGTCGGCCACGTCAGACCTTGGCGGCCGGAATCTTGGCGATGATCTGGCTGAGCACTTCGTCGGTCTTGATGCCCTCAGCCTCGCCCTCGAAGTTCAGAATGATGCGGTGTCGCAGCGCCGGCATGACCACCTCGCGGATGTCGTCGGGGCTGACGTGGTAACGCCCGTCCACCAGCGCGCGGACCTTGGCTGCGAGCAGGATCGTCTGCGCGCCGCGGGGCGAGCCACCGTTGCGGACGTACTTGCGCACGAGGTCCGTGGCCTCCTCCATGTCCGGGTGGGTCGCGCGGAGGATGCGCAGCGCGTAGCGCTGGACCGGCCGTGCAATCTCCACCTCGCGCACGACGGCGCGCATCTCAAGCAGCCGCTTTTGGGTGACCACCTTGCCGCACTCGGCGTCAAAGCCCTTCGTGGTGCGGTCCATGATGATGTCCAACTCGTCCAGGCTGGGAAAGCGCACGTTGAGCTTGAACATGAACCGGTCAAGCTGGGCCTCGGGCAGCGGATAGGTACCCTCCTGCTCCAGGGGGTTCTGCGTCGCCAGGACGAAGAACGGCGGGTCCAGCTGGTAGGTCTTGTCGCCGACGGTGACGGAGCGCTCCGCCATCGCTTCGAGCATGGCCGCCTGCGTTTTTGGAGACGCGCGGTTGATCTCGTCGGCGAGAACCAGGTTCTCAAACACGGGCCCCGGCTGGAACTCAAAGTGCAGGCTACCCTTCTCGTCCTCGACGGCCACGCGGGTTCCGATGATGTCGGTGGGCTGCAGGTCCGGC
>CALBXO010000367.1 GCA_937890335.1 uncultured Pseudomonadota bacterium
CAGGGTCTTGAGCGCGCCCATGCGAGCGGCGTCCACGTCGGGCATGCCGGGTGCCTGGTCCTGTACTGCGGCGAGGATTTCCACGCGTTTGATGGAGTCGATTCCGAGGTCGCCCTCGAGGTCCATCTCCAGCTCAAGCATCTCTGTGGGGTAGCCGGTTTTGTCGGCCACTACGGCGAGCATCAGGCTGTGAAGATCCAGCGCCGGCGCCGCGGTCGCGGCGGCTGAGACAGGGGGCTGTACCACCGTCGCCTGGGCGGTTGTGGTCTGAGCGATGCGGCCTGGAGGCGGCGCGGCGTGCAGAAGCGGCTGCGGTGCCGGTGCGGCGTGCAGAACCGGCTGCGGTGCCGGTGCGGCGTGCAGAACCGGCTGCGGTGCCGGCGCGGAGTGCAGAATCGGCTGCGGTGCCGGCGTGTGGTGCAGAATCGGCTGCGGCACCGTTGCAGGTGCCGTGTTTGCGTACCTGGTGCTGTGCGTCTCAGGCGAACCGGCCATCACTGCGGTCGGTACCCCTACGGACGCGCCGCCCGCCAATGTGGCCAAGCCGGCGATGCTCGTCTCCATGGCGGAGAGGAAGGCCGTGTGTGATTGGCTCATCGCCTGCGAGAACGCGGTGTGAGCGGAGGCGTTCTGTCGCATCGCCTCCTGCCAGGCGGCCAACCAGCCATCGCTCACGCCATGGGCTTGTTGGGGCGCGGCCTGTGGTGCACGGGGTGCACCCGCTTGGAGGGTCGCCGTTTGCGCGGCGGCGTTGGCCGACATAGCGCGGGCTGCGACGGGTACCACTGGCGGAGGTGTTTGCGTTGCGGGTGCTACCGCCACAGGACCGGTCTGGGCTGCGGCTCGGGCGGCCCGCTGGGTCGGTCCATTGGGGTCAGCGGTCGCCGCCACCGGAACGGGCGCGGTGGCCTGCGCTGCAGAGGCAGCCACCGCGGGTGCGTACACGACCGCGACGGGCTCGGGGCGCGGCGGGTTTGGTGCGGGCAGGCTCGCCGCGCCGCCTTCCGGCGGGTAGAGGCGGCCGTGGTTGGCGCCCGAGATGGGCACCGCGAGCCGAATCTTGGGCCGGTTCGCGCGCTCGATGGGCTCGCCGAAGCCTTCCCAGAGGGCGTTGAGGTCAAGATGGACACCGGCGGCGACAAGCTGGGCGATTCCGCGGCCCAGAGACACAACGCCGTTCGCGCCGCGGCGATCGAGCGCGATGGCCCGGTGGCTGGCGTCCAGAGTCCGTCCTACCAATCCGGTGAGAATCGAGCCCGGACCCACTTCGACAAAGGTCCGGACGCCGGATTCGGACAGACCGTTCAACAAGTCCACGAAGCGCACGGGGTTCGCGATCTGCTGCGCGAGGCGCTGTCGCTTGTCCTCGTCCTTGGCCGCGTAGGGCGTCGCCGACTCGCCGGACCACACGGGTGTCGCCGCCTTGGAGAACGTGATGTCCGCGAGGAACGCGCCAAACGGCGCCTCGCTGCTCGCGACCACGGGCGAATGGAACGCAGTGGCGACATCCAGGCGCTTGCACCGCACACCGTCCGCCTTGAGCGCGGTCTCGGCAGCGTCCACCCCGTCGACTGCGCCGGAGATGACAACCTGTGTCGGGGCGTTGTGGTTTGCGATGACGACATCGGCGCGCCCGAGCTTCTCAAGCGCCGCCACAACGATCTCGATCTCGGCAGAGACGGCGCTCATCGCGCCGGGCAGCTCGCCTGCTGCGGCCATCAACTCGCCCCGGCGCCGCGCGACCTGAAGCATCTCGGTCTCGGTCAGGACGCCCGCAGCGTGCAGGGCGGTGATCTCGCCAAAGCTGTGTCCCGCGACCGCGTCGGGCGTGACGCCCAGCTGCCGCATGAGGGCGAGCATCGACAGACTGGCGGTGCCGATGGCCGGCTGGGCCCACTCGGTGGCGCGCAGCGTCGTGTCGTCGGCCAGACGCGCCGCGTCGTCAAAGCGCGGAATGGGGAAGACCACCTGGTCGATCCGCTGGGCCGCGTCAATGTCGAGGTCCGCCGCGCGGTCCCAGGGGCCGCGGGCCGCGTCGAAGGTCATGGCCAGAGCGCCGCCCATACCCACGTACTGACTTCCCTGACCGGGAAAGAGGAACGCGATGCCGCCCGACTGCTCGCCCACGCCGTACGCGGAACCGTCCGGGTGCACGAAGGCCTTCTCCGGGTCTTTGGCCACCGCGACAGAGGTTCGGCGCAGCTTGGTCGCCAGCTCGGCTCCGTCCACGGCGACGATGGCCAGGCGTGCCGTGTGGCGGCTGTCAAAGCTCTGCGCACACTCCCACACGACCCGATGGAACTCGTCCTCCGCGCGCTCCGACAGCAGCCTCGCCTGCGCTGCGACACCCGCGCCGTCGGCGGCGGAGATCGCGATGACCTCTGCGGCCAGACCGCGCACGCGGTGTGCGTGCGGGTTGTTGCCCTGGTACTCCTCGAGGGCCAGGTGGAAGTTGGAGCCGCCAAATCCAAACGAACTCACGCCGGCACGGCGCGGGTGGCTCGCGCCTCGGATCCAGGGGCGCGCCTCGGTGTTGAGGAAGAATGGGGAGCTCTCGATGTTGAGCTTGTCGTTGGGTCGGTCGATCTTGATCGTCGGCGGAAGCACCTTGTGGTGCAGGGCCATGACGGCCTTGAACAGGCCAGCGGCGCCGGAGGCGGCCTTGGTGTGGCCGATCTGCGACTTCACGCTGCCCAACGCACACCATTGCGTGTCGGTGCGATCTGCGTCGGAGAATGCGAGCTTCAGCCCTCCGAACTCGGCCACGTCCCCGGCTTTGGTACCGGTGCCGTGGGCCTCGATCAGCTCCACGGTCTCGGGTCCGAATCCCGCGAACTCATAGGCGCGGCGCAGGGCGTTGGCCTGCCCCTCGGAGACGGGCGCGTAGACGCTCTTGGAGCGCCCGTCGGAGCTCGCGCCCACGCCGGACAGTACGGCGTAGATCCGGTCACCATCGCGCTCCGCGTCGGCCAGTCGCTTGAGCGCGATCATGCCGAGCCCCTCGCCGAGCATCGTCCCGTCGGCCTGGTCCGAGAACGGGCGGCAGTCGCCGGTGGCGCTCAGGGCGGGCGTCTTGGAGAAGCACATGTACATGAAGATGTCGTTGAGCGTGTCGACACCTCCGGTGATGACGAGGTCCGAGTCGCCCAGGTACAGCTCGTGGACCGCCATGCTCAGCGCGGAGAACGTGGACGCGCACGCGGCGTCGCTCACGCAGTTGGTGCCGCCGAGGTCGAGCCGGTTGGCGATGCGCCCGGCCACGACGTTGCCGAGCAATCCGGGGAAGCTGCTCTCCTGCCACTGCACATAGTGGTCGCCAATGCGCTGGACGATGGTGTCGACCTCAGACTCGGGCAGCCCGTGCTCGCGCAGTGATTTGCGCCAGATGGGGTGCTGGAGCCGGCTGACCATCGTGCCGAGCAGCTCCTGGGCGCTGGTGACGCCGAGGATGCAGGAGATCCTGGAGCGATCCATGGTCTCGAATTGCCCGTTCGCCGCGTCTTGGAGGACTTGCTCGGCGAGGATGAGCGCCAGCAGCTGCGACGTGTCGGTCGCCTCGATGATGCTGGGCGGGACGCCCCAGTGCAGGGCGTCAAAGTCCACCTTGGGCAGGAAGCCGCCGCGCTTTGCGTAGGTCTTGTCCGGCGCCGAGGGGTCCTCGTCGTAGTAGTCCTCGGGGAGCCAATGGGTCTCGGGCACGTCCGTCAGCAGGTCTTTGCCCGCGAGGATGTCGCACCAGAAGCCGTTGGCGTCGAGGGAGCCCGGGAAGAGCGCAGACACGCCAACAATGGCGAGAGGGGGCCGGGTCTGGGTTTCGCGGTGGGTCATTTGGAAACACTCATTGGGGGTCGAAGTAGGGGTCTGTGTTACGCGAGTGGGCGGGGGCGGAAGTCAAAAGCGGCGGCGGGCACGGGCACGCCGTAGCTTCTGAGCTGCTGGGCGCGCGTGACGACCGCGGCCCCCTCCATCAAGTTGCGGGCGACCTGCACGACGCTGCGTTCGGCGGGGCCCTCCAGGAACGAACCGGCCGTCCACCGGTTGAAAGCGCCCATGGCTGGGCCACACCAGATCTGAAAGTCGGTTCGGCGCGATGCGTCGCCAGCGATGGCCCAGCGGCTGCTCTGGCCGAGGTACGAGCGGAAGACGAGCGCCATCTTGTGTTTGGAATCCTGCTGGGCCCGTTCGACCTCGCTGGGGTCCCGCTCCATCCAGAACGCACGGGTGCTGGCCCACGCCTCCTCAAAGGTCGTGCGGAGCATCTGCCCCTCCACCTTGCGCCGCTCGGCGGCGGGGATGGCGTCCAGGGAGTCGTAGGCGTTGTAGAGGTCGTAGAGCTTTCCGGCGCGGCCGGCGAACATGGTGCCGCGGCGAAGGACCTGCACCTCAACGCCCATCTCAAACATGTCGGCGGCGGGCGCCATGATCACATCGGAGATGCTCGCGTCCGCCAGCATCTCCTTGCCCAGCGCGTCGAGACCGGACTCGACGCAGGCCTGGTTGATCGAGCCCGTGAGCACGAACGCCGCGCCCATGGAGAACGCCGCGGCCACCGCGGTTGGCGTGCCAAGCCCCCCCGCGGCGCCGACGCGGATGGGCCGGGTGTAGCCCTGGGCGGCGACGACCTCATCCCGCAGGGAGAGGATGCCGGGGAACAGGGCGGCCAACGGGCGGTTGTCCGTGTGTCCGCCGGAGTCGGACTCGACGATGATGTCCTCGGCCACGGGCAGGTTGCGGCCGATGCGCGCTTCGTCGGCGGTCAGGAGCCCGCGCGCGACCAGCCCGTCGAGGAGGGCCGCGGGCGCCGGCTCGAGGAAGCGACGGGCGACCTCAGGGCGCGAAATCTTCGCAAACACGAACCGCTCGCGGTGCACGCGTCCTTCGCCGTCCTGGCGCACACCGCTGAGGGCAAAGCGGACCACCGCGGGGGTCAGCGCCATATACGCCGCGGCTGAGACTCGTTTGACGCCGCGCTGGATGTAGAGATCCGCGATGGACTCCTCCATGGCGGGTTCGTTGGGCGAGTGGATGAGGTTGCAGCCCCAGGACACGCTGTCCCCGAGCGCTGCCTCGAGCTCGTCCACAGCTTGTTCCACGCGGTGTTTCGGCAGCCCTGCGGCGCCAAAGAACCCCAGGAATCCAGCCCTGGCCATGGAGATCACGAGCTGCGTCGTCGCGATCCCATTTGCCATTGCGCCCGACACGTACGGGAAGCGGACGCCGTGGACCTCGCCAAAGCTCCGGCACCCGAGCCACTCGGGGTAGAGCGGTGGGAGCACGGCCATCAGTGGCCAGTGGGGCACGCCGTTGGTCTTGCCCTGGGCGACGGTCTCACCGCCGAGCGCTACGCCCATGCCGCCGCCCGCCTCGCGGACCAGGAACACGGGCTCGCGCACTCGCTGGGCAACGGCGACGATGTCCCCCGCGTCAAAGGCGGGGGAAGTGTTGCGACTCTGCCAGCTACCGTGGGTTGGGAGCTCCGAAAACATGCCCATGCATCTCCAGTTCGAATGTGCTACCAAGTGGCAAGTGCCACCGAGTGGCACACAGATGCACGAAGAGTCCCTAGCACATGAATTCGCCCCAGAATACCCTTCGCGAACGAAAGAAGGCGCAGGCCAGGGCCCATGTCCTCGAGACCGCCCATGCCCTGTTCCATCGAAAGTCGTTTGACGCCACGACTGTCGAGTCAATCTGCCGCGAAGCGTCCATCTCCAAGCGCACTTTCTTCCGCTACTTCAGTGACAAGGAATCGCTCGTGTTTGGCCAGCGGGAAGAGCGTCTGGCGACCTTCGTGGAGTTCCTCGCCGAGCACGAACGCGTGGAGAATCCATTTGATGCCCTGCGCACGGCGACCCGTGTGTTTGGGGCGAGGTACAACAGCAAGAAGAAGCGTCTGCTGGCGCAACAGCGGGTCGTGCTGTCGTCACCGGCTCTGTTGGCGCGCGAGCGTGCGATCGATGGAGATTGGGAGCGGGCGATCGCGCAAGCCTTCTCGTCTCGCTCGGGTCACTCGCCGGAGGACGATCTCTGGGCGCGTGTCCTGGCCGGCGCCATCATGGGTGTCGTGCGGTCCACGGTCACCTATTGGTTTGAGCGCAAGTGCGAGGACGACCTGACGCGGCTGGGTCTGGACGCGCTGGACTATCTTGAGCGCGGTTTCCCGCAACGCGCGCACGCGCGCGAGTAAGCGGGTGCGGGCCTGCCTTTGCCTCGCCCTGTTCGCACTGCGTAACCGACCTGCAATTCAGGCTCTCAGTCCAGGCCGATCCCATCGAGCGCCCAAATGAGATGGGCGAGCCTAGGCAGCTGGACCCGACGCGTCGCCGGCGGTCCCGGCGGTCCCGGCGGCAAAGGCCTGGCCAAGTCGCTTCAGTCCCTCGGCAATCGTCACGGTAGGCTTCCAGCCAAAATCCCGCTCCGCAGCGCTGATGTCATACCAGTGTGCGGTGGAGAGCTGGCGCGCGACGAACCGCGTCATGGGTGGCTCGGACTTGATTCGAAAGAGCCTGAAGACGGTCTCGAGCACGGCGCCGACAAACACGGCGACTCCGGGGGAGATGCGCTTGGTCACGGGCGGGACCTTCGCGGCGGCAAGAATCCCGTTCACCAGGGCGTCGACGGCCCAGGGTTCGCCCTGGGAGATGAAGTACGCCTTTCCGCCGCATGGGGCGTCGGGGCCCAGCGCGTCGGCGGCCATCACGTGGGCGGTGGCGGCGTCGTCGATGTAGGTCGAGTCCACGAGCGGGGACGGCGTTCCGATGTGGCGGAGCCGGCCGCGGCGCCCGCGGTCCACGATGCGCGGCACCAGGTGGTTGTCGCCGGGACCCCAGATCAAATGGGGCCGGAGCGCGACCGTGCTCAGGCCATCGCCGTGCGCCGCGAGCGCCGCCTTCTCCGCGAGCATTTTGGTCTCGGGGTAGGCCGTCTCGAAGTGCGTGGCGTAGGGGGCCGACTCGTCCACGCCTTCCAGGTTGCCGCCGGAGTGCACGACGCTTGGCGTGCTCGTGTAGACCAGCTTTGAGACCTTGTGGCTGCGACACGCGTCGATGATGTGCTGGGTGCCCAGGGTGTTGGTGCGGTAGTAGAGGTCGTACGGGCCCCAGACACCGGGCAGCGCGGCGACATGGAAGACCGTGTCGCAGCCGGCGACGGCGTCGTTCACGGTTGTGGCGTCACCGATGTCCCCGCGGACCATCTCGGCGCCGAGCGCGGCGATGGCCGGGTAGTCGCCGCGCGCCAGGACGCGGACCTCGTCGCCGCGGGCAAGGAGTTGACGGACGATGGCGCCGCCCAGAAATCCGCCGCCGCCGGTGACCAGTGCTTTCATGGCAGTTTCCCCGCAGCCCAGCCGGCGAGCTCCTCGCGGCCGATCTTGGCGTTGTGACGCACGTCCACCGGGAAGCCCGGGTGGAACAGGAACGTGTCGATGCCCCGTGTGACGTCGCAGCCGGCCGCGATGGCCAGCAGGCCCTTGCGCACGGCCTCCTTGTCCGCGCCGCTGGACGCCGGGTCCAGCTCCACGCAGAGGACGGGGCGCTGAGACCCCACGGCGCCCACCCCGACCAGCGCGGTGCGGAATACGTCGACATGGGTGTTGAACACCATCTCGATCTGGGTCGTGTGGCGGTCGCCTGTGGCGGTGCGCACGCGCTGCGTCTTGCGACCGCAGAACCAGAGGCGCCCGTCTTCGTCGAAGTACCCGATGTCGCCCATGCGATGGTAGCTGTCCCCGCCGTCAGGGGCGGCGATCTTGGCCAGCTTCGTCGAGGCGTCGCGGTTGAAATACGACTGCGTCGTGGTCGGCCCACGAACGATGATCTCGCCGATCTCGCCGACGGGCAGCACAGTGAGGTCGTCCCACGCGGGCAGCGGACCGTCGTCGATGGCGATGATCTGCACGTCGTTGGCCTCGTTGGGCTTGCCGACACAGGTGCCCGCGCCAGCGGCGGTCTTCGCCGCAGCGCCGCCCAGGATCTCGTGGCTCGACACCGTGGCGACCGGGAGGCACTCGGTGGCTCCGTAGGGCGTGTGCACCTCGGCGCCGGGTGGCAGGACCTTGGCCATGCGCTCGTGGATCTCGACGGGAACGGGGGCGCCGGCGGAGATGATGCGCTTGAGGCTCGGGAGCTGAACGTTGTTGGCCACGCAGTAGCGGCTGACGGTGTCCAGCAGCGCCGGGGAGCCGAACATATTGGTGGCGCCAAAGTCGGACATGGCCTCCACGATCACCTCGGGGTTCACCGACGCGGGCTTGGTGGGGTCCATGTCCGGGATGACCGTGGTCATGCCGAGGGCTGGGTCGAACAGCGCGAAGAGGGGAAAGGTCGGGAGGTCGATCTCACCGGGCTTGATGTCGTACGCGTCGCGAATGAGCTCGACCTGTTTCACGAAGTGCCGGTGGTCGTAGACGACACCCTTGGGCACGCCCGTGCTCCCGCTCGTGAAGAGGATTGCGGCCATGTCCTGGGCCTGCGTCGGGGCGAGCGTGTACCCGCCCTCGGACTTGATCGCCGCCCGACCCGCTGCGCGAAGTCCGGCGAGCGTCTCCCCACCCCAGATCCAGCGGCGTCCGACGGTGACCTGGGTCTTGATCGTGCCGCGTCCCCAGCCCAGGATCATCCGGGCAAGGTGCGCCAGGGGGATGCCGATGAACGCCTCGGGCTGGGCCTCGGCCAGACA
The DNA here is from genome assembly GCA_937890335.1 of uncultured Pseudomonadota bacterium. Taxonomy (GTDB): domain Bacteria; phylum Myxococcota_A; class Bradymonadia; order Bradymonadales; genus CALBXO01. The sequence goes on from CALBXO010000367.1 coordinate 8,680, forward strand.
CGCCTTGACTCGCTTGGGGCCGATGCCCGGGTCCACGAGGATCGGTACAGCGCCGGCCTTGAACAGCCCGAATGTCAGCGCAAAGAACTCGAGGCTCGGCTTCACCATCAGCGCCGTGCGCACGCCCTGGCCAACGCCGACAAGGGCGAGTCCGCGGGCGATGGCGTCGCTCTCGGCGTTCAGCTGCGCGTAGGTGTAGTGGGTGTAGGCCCGTTTGCCGTGCTGGTCCCGCCCCTCCGGAAAGATGATCGCGGGTGCGTGGGGCCGGGTCTTTGCGATCTCAGGCAGGAACGCCGCGATGTTGACGGTCTCGCTCATGGTCAGGCCCTATGCTGCGCCGAGGAAGCGCTGGATCCGAGGGATGATGTCGGCGCCTTCGTCCTCCAGGACGTAGTGTCCGCCGCTGGGATAGCGCACGACCTCAGCGCCGGGGAAGCGTTGCTGCCACTCGGCGAGGAATGTCAGGTCGAAGACAAAGTCCTTTTCGCCCCAGCAGATGAGAATGGGCTTGTCCTGGAGCCTGTCGAGGCCTTCGCCGACCTCGATGATGGCGTTGTACGCGGGGTCGCCGGGGTTCAGCGGGATGTCCTGCACAAACCGAAGGGTCGCGATGCGATTGGCCCATGAGTCGTAGGGCGCGCGGTAGCCTGCGCGCACGGCGCGGCCCATGCGTTTGCCCACCGCCATATGGGTCGCACCCACGCTGAACGCGTTGAACCCGCGGACCAACAAAGTCCCCACAAAGGTATTGCGCGCGAGCCACAGCGTGAACGGGATTTTTTGGTCCTTCGGGTTGCTGAAGGCGCCCGTGTTGAGGAGGACGATGCGCTCCACGCGGTCTGGGTGGCGTCCAGCCCAGCCCATGCCGATGGCGCCGCCCCAATCGTGCACGACCAGCGTCACGGGCCCCGTCGGCGCGACCTCCTCGAGCAAGGCCTCCAGGTCGTCAATCCGGTTGCCGAGGGTGTACGTGTAGTCGGCGTCGTCGGGCTTGTCGGACAGGCCACAGCCGATGTGGTCGGGCACGATGCAGCGATGGCTGGCCTTCAGCCCCTGCACCAGATTCCGGTAGTAGAACGACCAGGACGGGTTGCCGTGCACCATCACAACGGTGGGTCCCTGCCCCTCGTCCAGGTAGTGCATGCGGTTCTTCCCGCGCGCGAAGTACTTTCCCTCAAACGGGTAAAGGGACTTGTCGACTCTCACCAGACAATCTCCGACATGGCGCAGTTGAGTCCGCTGCCAATCCCGAGCAACCCGATGCGGTGACCCCGCTCGATGGCGCCCGTCTCGGCGAGTTTGGACAGGGTGATGGGCACGGAGGCCGGGCCGACGTTTCCGAGCTCGGGGAAGGTCAACATCGCCTTCTCCGGGTCCAGGCCCAGCGTGAGCAGCAGCTTGCGCGTGTGGACCGCGCTGACCTGGTGCAAGACCAGGTGATCCAGGCACCCCGGATACCAACCGAGCTCGGCCCGGGCGACCTTCATGGTGCGCTCGGCCAGCTTGACACCCTCGGCGAGCAGCGCGGTGGTGTCGGTCTCCATCTGGGTGACCTGGCCGCGACACAACCCGGAGTGCTCCGTGGCCGCGACGCTGACGCCGCCCACAAAACGGTGGCCCTCGGGCGCCAGTTCGCGGCGCGTCAGGATCATCGCGACCGAGCCGGAGCCCAATGTGAGCGTGGCGAACTGGGCGCGGAATCCCGCCATGTCGATGGGCGTGTTGGCGATGCGGTCCAGCGTCGCCTCCTGCACGGGGCGGCTGTCCTCGCCATCGACGATGAGGGCGTAGTCGATCTGGCCGCGCTCGAGCATCATGGACACAAGTTCCATGGTGTTGAGGAAGGCCAGGCACGCGTTGCCGACGTCAAAGTTGAGGCAGTGGGGCGCCAACCCCAGGTTGCTATGCACGAGGCACGCGGTCGAGGGCTCGATGAAATCCCGGCAGACCGATGTGTTGACGATGACGCCGATCTTGTCGCGCGGGATGCCGGACTGGGCAAAAACCTTCTCGGCCGCAAGCGTCGCAGCCTTGCTGGGCGAGAACCCCTCGTCCCACCACCTGCGCGCGTTGATCCCGGCCAGCGTGCTCAGCATGGTCGAGGGCAGGCCAAGGCGTTTCATGGCGCCGGCGATGCGTTGCTCGAAGACGGACGATGGGATTCTTTGATGGGCGTCAACGTGGGCCAACGCACAGATGACCACGTTCTCGAACTGCAAAAGCACCTCCCCGGGCGATCTTCGCCCGCACAAAGCCCGTTCGACCGCAGTTTGTCAACGCAGCGCGGGTCCGACGGAGTGCCGGACCTCCCCGATCGTTCCAGGTGGGACCCTCAACTCGCCAGCCGCTCGCGGATCAGGGGTACGTCCGGGTCCGTGTAGTAGCCCGCGCAGTTGGAGAGGAGCGGGATGCCGGGTCGAATGCGTCGTCTCGCCCGGCGGTCCGAGAATGCAAACCAGCAAAGCGGCCTTGGTTGTATGGACCGCCTTCGTTCTGGCAGGTTGGTGGACCGCCCTCGCATTGCGACGCCGTGGACCGGATGGTGACCTGTGAAACGCGCGCTCCTGACAGGACTGTTGGCACTGGTTCTCGCATCGATGGTCTCCGTGGGGCTGGGCGGATTCCTGTCGCTGATGATTGGGGCGGTGGCTTCCGCAGTCCTACCCCCGTCGGTATCCGCGCCGCTGGTCGCGCCTTACGCCTGCCCTGCCGGCACCCAAGCGGACATCGACAGGCAGGACACGCAGTGCAACGAGCACAACCGTAATTCGGGGACGTGTCAGACGGTGCTCATCGAGTGTTACGGGCCCGGCGGCAAGCTCGTTGAGAAGGTTCACCCCAACACCTCGGTCCTGCTCGTCTTTGGTGTCTACACGGCGTATCTGTTCGCGTTTTTCGGGACGCTCTTGTTCGCCGTGACCTTCTTCGGAGTGGCGCTTGCCGGCTGGGGCCTTGGTCGCTTTTCGAGCCGCGTTGCCGCCGGGGAAAACGGGGCTTGAGTTCCTATGATTGACCTGTGGCAGTGGGGCGCGGCTGGTGGGGTCGTCTGCTTGGGGGCGCTCGCCGCGTGGGTTCTGGTTGCGCGGCGCAGGGTTCATTGGACGGCTCCTCGGCTCACGGAGCGGCGTGCGGGCCTGACGGTCAGGGACTCGGGCGGCGCGGGCGATTGCACGGTCGTCCTCCTTCATGGCCTGGCGGGGTCGGGTCGGTATTTTGGGGCCGAGTTTGAGGCGTTGGCACCCGAGCTCCGCGTCGTCATTCCGGACCTGCTTGGATTTGCGCGTTCGCCCAGGCCCACCGACATCGGCTACCTGGTCGACGACCATGTCGACGCGATCCTCGGGGCGCTCGCGGAGATCGAGGTGACGGGCGACCTCGTGGTGGTGGGGCACTCGACGGGATGTGTTCTTGCGCTGGCCGTGGCGCGCGCTGTGCCAGAACGCGTCCGGGCAGTGGTCGGCTTTGGGCCGGCGGTGTACCGCGACGCTGCGCACGCCAGGGGACGGCTGGAGGGGCTCGGTCTCATGACTCGGCTGTTTCTGCTGGACTCTGACACGGGGCAGCGAATGTGTCAGTGGAGCTGCCGGAACCGTGCACGGTCCGCTGCGCTCGCGCCGCTGCTCCGACCAGACTTGCCAGCCCCCATCGCCCGGGACGGCGTGGAGCACAATTCGTACTCGCGGACGTTGCGACACGTCATTGTGGAGAGTGCCTCGCTCGGTTGGCTCCGCGAGGCGACCTATCCGGTTCATTTTGTCGTCGGATCTCGGGACGAGATCCCGGATCTGGATGCGTTGACGGCAGCGTCCAGCGAGCTGGACGTCGTCTCCGTCGAGGTCTGGCCCGGTGACCACAACCTCCCTCTCACGGACCCGGAGCGCTGCTGCCAGCTGATCCGTTCCTCTGCCGGGTAGGCTTCGCGGCCTCGTTACGGGAAGAGCAGCAAGTTGCTGGATGGCACGACTGTTTGCTCCGCGGCCCGATGGGCGCTCGATGGAGCGAAACGCCGGTGGGAAGGTTGGCGGGATCACAGACCGGTTAGGGCGACCGCGGAGCTGCGAAAGGTCGGTGGGAGCGGGGGGGGCGAGGTTACAGACCTGTTACGGCGACTGCGTTGTTGCCCACCGCCGTTGTACCCACTTCCACTTCGTCGCTGCGGTCCGCGGCCTTGGAGACGGTGACCTTCACGGGATCGTCGTCGAAACGCCCGCACTCGGTGGCCCGGTGGGCGCCAGTCCTTTGGGAGGTGTGATTGTCGGCGGGCACGAAGCTTGGCGTTCGAGAGTTTTCGCTCGAAGGTGGCCGGCTATGGGAACAACAACAGGTTGGCGGACGGGACGATCATTTGCTCCTGGTCGGGCGGGGTCCAGAAGAGCTGAAGCGCGATCTGGGTGGCGGGGCCCTGGAAGTAGTTGACCACGATGGGCAGCGGGCCGGCGGGCAGTTGCGCGGCTTCATTGCTGCAGGCGTACCCGTGGGTCCCGTCGTTGTCGATGAAGATGAAGTCCTCTCCCGGTAGGTCAAGGTGGAGCGTCGTGCCGTCGTCGGAGCAGATTTCAAGGTCGTAGGTGCCAGGCTCAGCGATGAACAAGAAGCCTTCGAATCGGATCGCGAACCACTCGCGCAGTCCCTCCACGCCGGGGAAGCCGTCCGAGAAGCTGCGGACGGGCACGTCCAGCCTCCCGAGCAGCAGTGATGTCACCGGGCAGGGGAACTCGGGGGTGTCCAATACTGCGGGGTCGTTGCACGGGTCGTCCAGGTTGGGCAGGCGCCGCGTGTTCGGTTGTAGGGCGTACACTGTGCCCAGCAGGCCGTGGCCAGGCTCTGCATCGCCAAGGCCGAAGATCTCGTCGGTGAAGTAGACGGGGGCGGGGGCCGCAGCCTCGCCGCCGGGGGTGGTGACGGTGACCAGCGCGGCGCCGTCGAGGCGTTCTGTGATGTCGGACGGGATGTGGACCACGAGGTGTCCGGGCCGGGCCTGGGCAATGTCGAAGGTCAGCTCCACCGGCATGTCGTCGGCGTCGCGGCCAGTCACGAGCACCTGGGTCTCGTCCACGCGTCCGAACGGACCAGAGAGGTTCTCACCACGGATGTAGAGGTGACCCCCGGCCACGGCGACCTGCGGCGCGACGCTGCCGACCGTGGGCGTTGGCGCGTTGGGGAACACAATGTCCAGCGTCCCCAGCGGGGCGTCCACGAACCGCAGTCCCCATGCCAGGGAGGGGTCGGCGCTGCAGGCGACATCTACGATGCAGGCTTCCAGCAGCGCCGGGTCCGTCACACCCGTGTCGTCGCAGACAGCGGTCGCCTCCAGCACCAGGTCGGCCGGGAGGTCCTGGGCCCGTGTAGGCATGCCTGGGAACGCGCGGTCGTCGTAGCCGCGCGGCGTTCGACCGTCCTGGTAGTCAAAAAGGGATGCGCCGGGAGCCACGCGGTAGCTGTCCCCGAACGCGCGGTGCAGGTCCGCCCATGGGATGGGCGCGGCCAGGGTCTGACCCTCGCGCGTGGCGATGTCGTTGCTGCGGTCTCCGTCAGCGTCGCCGAGCAGACCGCGGACGGCGCCCCTGCGTTCCGGTGCCAGTGCGACGGCGAGATTCAGGAGGCTCCCGGCGCGCGTGACCCGCAGCAGAGTGCCGTCGCTCCACTCCACATGCCACGTGGCGTGCCCCCTGCGCGTGATCGAGCCATCGGCGAGCGCCTGGCTGGCCCCCAACTCCAGCGTCGTCGGTGCACCGTCGATGCGCAGGCCTGGGCGCTCGTCGGCGTAGATGGCGATGCGGCTGGCCCCGACTTGTGCAGCGACCGCGCTGTTGACGGCGACCGTCGGACACAGGGCGCTCGGCAGCGGAACCTGTCGGGTTTGAATGATCAGCGAGGCGTTGTCTGTGGATTCCACCAGGTAGAACTCGCCTGCGGCCTGGAAGTCGTAGGCGAGGCCGTCGAGCGTGACCAGGTGGGGGTCGCCAGTGTCGCAGCCCATGGGGCAATTGCCCTCGCACTGGGGCTCCGTGCACCGGCAGTCGCCGCCGAGGCAACGGTAGCCCTCGTCCGTGTTGCACAGGTCACACGCGCGGCCCGCCTCTCCGCAGGCTTCGTCGGCTTCTCCGGCCTGGCAGATGGGTTCGTCACCGAGCTCACAGCAGCCGGCGCAGTTCCAGGTGCCGCAACCTCCCTCACACTGGCCGTCTACGCACGCGGCCTGGCCGGCGGCGCAGTCGGTGGTCTCCCAACGGTAGCATCCAGGCTCGACCTCTGTGCACAGTCCGGCCATCTCCTCCGGGAAGCACATGCGCGCCGTCATCCCGGCCTGCTCCTGTGTACAAGTGCTGGCGCAGACACACTCGCCCTCACTACATGTCTGGCCGTCCCCGCAGGCTCCGCACATCGCGCCCATGGCGCCGCATCGCTCATCGGATTGCTCGACCGCGGGGACGCATTCCTGGTCACCAGTGCAGCACCCCTCGGGGCACTCGGCGCGGCAGCCGGCGCAGGTGACGGTGGTGTTGCCGGTCAACATCTGGCGGCAGAGTGTCGCGCGTGCCGTGATGACCACGCCCTGGTCGGGGCAGTCCCGGTTGCAGCTCCACTCGCCGAGCTCAATCTCGCCGCACGACGCCTCGGGGGTGACCTGTGATGTCAGCGTCAGGTCGGGGTCGATGCCCTGGCCAAGGATGGCGCGGCAGACGCCGCTGGCGATGGACGCCAACGCCGGTTTGAGTCCGACGGCGTTGAGTGCCCCGTCTGCAAGGTCTCCGACGCGGTCGTAGATGAACCCTTCCAGGGCTCCGAGCTCGTCGCGATCGAGGTTTCTGCGCCGGAAGATGTAGCCCACGACAGGGATTCTTGCGCCGATGGAGCGGAGGAGCCGCTCGCGCAGACGGGTCACAATGGCGTCTGCGAACAGCTCTCCGCCGCCCCGGCACAGGCCGCTGCTGATTCGCAGCGGGAGGAGGTAGGTCAGGGCTGTCGACTCGCCGTTGGCGACGTCCTCGGGCATGGCCATGACCTCGATGGAGTCTCCAAAGTCAGGCAGGAAGCTGGCGATGGTGCCGATGACGTCGGTGATGATTCCCACGATCGCCGTGACGCCATCGAGGAAGGCCAGGATCGGTCCGACGCCGGGTACGAGCCGGACCCAGTCTGGGATGTAGCTGAGCACGGCAGAGACTTTTGCGTTGATGTCGGCGATCTGCGCGGAGACATCGGCGATTCGGCGGGCGAGGCAGATGATGGTGATGATCCGCGCAGATGCGTCGGGCGTCAGCGCGCCGGCGTCCAGGGCCGCCAGAGTCCGCAGATCGTCCAGTGCGAGCGCGAGTTCAGCGTCGGCCTGCTCGAGGCCGTTGGCGAGCGCAAGCTCCTCGTAGAGGGACCCGGCCTCGGGTGTGAGTACGCCCAGGCCTTCCTGGAATCCCAGGTGCGCGGTGCGAAGTTGGTCGGTGGACTCCAGGAGCGTTCCTCGCAGGACCGTGCGGTCCTCCGGGCTGAGCTCCAGAAATGCGCCGACCTCGTCCACGAGGTCCGGCAGCTGGTCCAGGGCCTCGACGACGCGCGCGTTGGTCTCCACCAGCCGCAGGCCCGGGGTCGGTGAGGTCGGGGGAGGCGCCAGGATGGAGAACGGAAGGCGCGCCGCCACCCCGCCGTCCACCAGGAGCTGGATCTCGACGTCGCCGGGCCTGGTCAGCCCAGGCGGCACGGCGAAGGCCGCGCGGCCGGGCAGGCCTCGCAGCGGCACCTGCGGCTCGGCCTCGCCCACACGAACCAGGACGTGTGCGGCGGGATCGAGCAGCGCCGGGTGCACCAGAGAGACCACGGTCCCACGGCTGCCTCGGTCGGGGATCAAACGAGTCGGGGCGGGAGCTCCGGCCTCCACAGCGTCGTCCAGCCATTGGAGGTCCCGGCGGTTGACCCGCAGGTCGCCGTCCAGGTCCGCGCGCCGCCATGTCTCGGCGTCGATGTCGGCCTCGCCCGCCAGGAACTGCACCAGCACGGCGCGGTCCGAGGCGGTGACGGCGCCGTCCCCATCCACGTCGCCGACCGCGTGGGGGCCTTGATCAAAAACCAGAACCACGGCGCCGGTGGTGAAGGCGTCGCCCGCTTCATTGGTGGCCGTCACTGCCACCTCGTAGGTGCCCG
>CALBXO010000368.1 GCA_937890335.1 uncultured Pseudomonadota bacterium
AAGGCAGGACCATCGCGATGGTTCAGCCCCACATTCCGCCGACACCGACACCGACACCGCTGCCGCCCACTCCGGTCGTGGCCCAGCAGACCGACGGCACCATGCGCAAGGTGCTCATCGGCGTCATCGCCATCTCGGTCCTGCTGCTGATTGGCGTCGTGGTGGCGATTGGGACGCTGGTGATGATGAAGGGTGGAAGCTGATGTCGTCGGTGCTTTTCCAGCTCCTCGGCGTGCGCAAGAGCTACGGTGACTTTGTCGCCCTCCACGGACTCGACGTCGAGGTTCGCCAAGGCACCATCGGCCTGCTGGGTCCCAACGGCGCCGGCAAGTCCACACTGATCAAAACACTCCTGGGCCTCCTGACGTTTGAGCAGGGGCAGGTCACGGTGATGGGCCACCGACTGCCCCACGGGCAGCGGGCCATCCGCCGTGAAGTCGGCTACATGCCAGAGAACGACTGCTACCTTCCGCGCATGACGGCCGTCGAGTACGTCACGTTCGCCGGGCGGCTGTGCGGCATGCCTCGCCGGGACGCGTTTCAACGCGCGCACGAGACGCTCCACTACGTGGGGCTCGGTGAGGCGCGCTACCGTCGCCTTGGAACCTTTTCCACCGGCATGAAGCAACGCTGCAAGTTGGCGCAGGCACTGGTCCACGGACCGCGCCTGGTGCTCCTGGACGAGCCGACCAACGGCCTCGACCCCGAGGGGCGCGACCAGATGCTGGACCTCATCAACGATGTCGCACGGCGGGACATCTCGGTGATGCTCTCCACGCACATCCTCTCCGATGTCGAGCGCACGTGCGAGCGCGCGCTGCTGCTCAACCGCGGCGAGATCATCCATTACGGGTCCATCGCGGACATGAAGGATGACCGCAAAAACAACTACGAGATTCAGGTCCGAGACGGGGCCGACAAGCTCGCCGACAAGCTTCGCGAGCGCGGCGCGACCATCGACGAGGACCGCGGCGCCAAGCTCGTCGTGACCCTCCCGCCGGACGAGAACACCAACTTGATCCTGCGCGCCGCGATCGACGCGGAGGTGCAGCTGCGCCACCTGGTTCCGTACCATATGACCCTGGAGACGGCCTTCCTCGGCATCATCAAGGAGCAGAACCAAACCGGTGGCCTCATCAGAGAGGAGGGCGCCCCTGAGGTCGCCCTCGTCGAGGGGTAGGATGTCGATTCGGGATCAGGGCTACACCCGCTACGAAGGCGACCTCACGGCCGGCGCTCCGGCCTTCTGGGTCATCGCCACCCAGGGTCTGAGCCACTATTGGGGCTTCCTGCGCACCAAACTGCTCTTCATCGTCATGCTCATCGTGCCCGTGCTGTTCAGCATCGCCACGTTCGCCGAGCAAGCGGTACGGAAGATGTTCGGCGGGGCGGGAGAGGAGCAGCTTAGCGGGTTTTTCGAGTACGCGTTCGGCGTCAGCGAGATCTGGATGGTCGCCCTCGTGTTTGCTGCGTCCGGTTGCGGCGTCATCGCCGAGGACATGCGCCATCAAACCATCCAACTCTACTTCAGCAAGCCCATCACACGGATGGACTATGTGGCCGGAAAGTTCCTGTCACTCGTCATGTTGGGAGCGCTCGTCTCCCTACTGCCCTACGTCGTGGTGGGGACACTGCGCGCGCTCATCTTCATTCCAAAACCGTTCTTCACGGACGCGCTCAAGAACATTGCGCTGCTCGGGCTCTTCAATGTGGTCCTGCTCGTCGTGTTCAGCGCCATGGTCATGGCGCTGAGCTGTCTGACGCGACGCACCGGTTTTGTCGTGCTCATGTGGCTCGGGTCGCTGCTCATCCCGTCCATGGTGTCCACGGGGGTTGCGCTTGCCCGCAAGGGCGAAGCCTGGACCGATCTCATCTCCATCGCCGCGTCCATGTCGACCACGCTCAAGGTGATGGTCGGCTACACCGGAATGCAGGCTCCCGGCGAGCTGGCGGCCCCAGAGCTACCCGAATACATGACCTACGCCCCATGGGGGGTGCTCGCCGCCGTGGTGATCGCAGCCGCGTCTGTGATCTACTGGCGCACAAGCAAGCTGGAGGGCATCGCCTGATGGCTGCACCGCCCATCGAAACCCGCAACCTTTCCCGTTGGTACGGTCAGGTCATCGGCGTCAACGACATCACGCTGGAGATCACAACCGGCGTAACAGGACTGCTCGGGCCCAACGGCGCTGGAAAGAGCACCCTGATGAAGGTGCTGACTGGCCAGCTCAAAGCGTCCAACGGGCACGCACGCATCTTTGGCGAGAAGATCTGGAACAACCCGTACGTCCTCAGCCGCATTGGACTGTGTCCCGAGCAAGACGCGTTCTATGAGGACATGTCCGCGTTCCAGTTCGTCACCTACCTCACCCGGCTGCACGGGTTCACCACCCATGAAGCCGAGAAGATCGCCGGTCGCACGCTCGACATCGTGGACCTGGCCGAACGCAAACACGACCCAATCCGGACCTACTCCAAGGGCATGCGCCAGCGCACAAAGCTGGCGCAGGCCATTGCTCACGACCCGGACATCCTCTTCCTCGATGAACCGCTGACAGGCACGGACCCCATCGGGCGACGTCGCGTCATCGACCTGATCCTGGAGTTCGGTGAGAGAGGGAAGTCGGTCATCGTCTCGAGCCACGTGTTGCACGAGGTCGAATCCATGACCACCAACATTCTCCTCATCAACAAGGGGCGGGTGATTGCTGACGGGGATGTGTTCAAGATCCGCGAAATGATCGACGGCCATCCGCACCTGATCTTCATTGACGCCGACAAGCCAAGGGAGTTCGCCAAACTCCTCGCGGGGCACAAGGACATCATGTCCATTCAGTTCGACGAGGACGGGATCCGTGTAGCGACTAAGAATCCCGCGGCCTGCTACAAACGCATTCCGCGCCTGGCACTGGAGAACAACATCGTAGTGAACAGGCTCACCAGCCCCGACAACAACCTGGCAGCGGTCTTCCGTTACCTCACTGAGGCCGGCCACAAGCAGAGCGCCACCTCCCCGAAAAATCCGGGCCCTGCCTCGAGTTCAAGCAGTGATTGGAGCGTGACACTCCGCCTGGGAGGCTGAAGGAACTTCGATGTCGACCGCAACCAAAGCCGTCAAGACCATCAGCTTCGGCAGTCTGCTGACCGCCATACTGCTCTTCCATCTGCGCCACGGGATCAGGAGCCGCAAGACCATCATCCTGGCCGTGGTCATGCTGCTCCCTATCGCCGGAGGCGTGCTGTACCTGACCGGCGACGGGACCGACGGGATTGGCTTTTACAAGGACATGGTCGAGCACATCATGCTCACCTTCCTGGTTCCGCTCGTCTGCCTTTTCCAGGGCGGCCCGGCGGTCGTCGAGGAAATCGAAGGCCGGACCATCACCTACCTGTTCCTGCGCCCGGTCTCCAAACCCGCGGTGTTCCTGGGGAAATTCGTGTCCGCGGCCATCATCTCCACCGCGTTGGTGATCCTCCCGCTCATCGTGCTCTTTTTCGTTTGCTACGCAGCGGGAGAACCCCCTGACAACGCGTTTCAGGTCCTCGGACAGACCGTCGTGAGCCTGCTCGTCGGTTGCTTCAGCTACAACGCCGTTTTCGCGACCCTGGGCGCCATCTTCGGGTGGAGCCTCCTGGCCGGAATCATCTTCTGGGCCGGCGGTGACTTTCTCATGTCATTGGTGCCGATTCTGGAGTTTGGGACCCAGAATTTTCATCTGCGAAACGCAGCCAGCCTCGTGGACACCAAACCCGGCCCCCTGGACCGCCTCGTCGGACTGGAGGAAGCCATCGACATCCCGTTATGGGGGAGCTACGGCGCGCTCATCGCGTTGGTGCTCATCGCCCTCGTGGTGGGCAGCTGGGTGTTCAACGATCGCCAGTACGTGATCTGACCATGGGATCCAGAGGACATATGGGCGAGAGGCTGTTCACGCAGCGCTGCGTGGTCGCCCTGAGCAAAGCCGGTTTCGCGGCAAAGGAGGTCGCGCCGCTGACCATCGGGATCCGACGGCGCAGCTTCACCGCTGTGCAGGAGTTTCGCGACCTGTACGCGTCCTACCTGCTCGAAGAGCCTGCGGACGCGGAGAACATGATCTCGAAGGCTGTGGCAGACCTGTCCGCGCAGCACAGCCAGGTCAACCGCAGCCAGGAGCTCTTGTCTCTGGGTGTCGTGTTTCCCATGTTCAAGGCCACCAGGTCCCTGGCACCGGACGCCATCGCCACTCCCTGGACCGACGACATCAGCGTCGTGTACGCCGCCGACCTACCGACGCATTGGCAGTTCATCGAGGAGCCGATTCTCAACCAATGGGGCGTGGGCCCGTCGGAGCTGCACGATCTCGCCGTGCGCAATCTGGTGAAACGAACGCGCCAGATGGAAGCGACCGTGATTCCTGGCAACCCACCGTTCACGATGTATTCGTCCGGGGACGGGTTTGACGCCGCGCGGGCTCTCATCCTGCCGGAGCTCGAGCCCGACGCCGAGGCGTTCACGTTGGGCGTGCCCACGCGCAATCAGCTGCTCTATGTGGCCGCCGGAGAGCTGCCTGAGGCATTCGGCGCGGCGCTGCGCGCTCAGGTGGAACAGGATTTCGACACTCTCGATCACCCAGTCTCCCAGCGCCTGTGGCGTCTGGACGCCACGGGCGCCGTCACCCGCGTGGACTGACGGCGCGCCGTGCTGACCGCAACGGAATCTACGCCAGCCTGAACACGCCCTCTTCGGACGAGAGCGACTCCGAGTAGCGCTTGAGCGCCCTCGTGATGGCGGAACGTGCACTCTTGGCCTTGGTCCACTCACCGGCTTCACCGGCTGCGACAATCTCATCCAATGAGGCGCCGTCGGACCGACCACCGAGAAAGTCCTGGATGCTCGCCCACACATTGCCGCGTTGGCGATCCTTTGTTTTGACCAGCTTGTAGCGCCCAGCGGGGGTGAGCGTGAGCTCCCCTGCGTTCACCTTGCGACCCAGTAGAATCTTGAGCGCATGGTCGGGATCCCCGTCCGTGAGATTGTCCTTTTTGACGAGCTTGAGGAGCGCGTTGTAGCCGTGGGCGCGATCGCCCGCTTCGAGATAGGCCCGCACGGCCTTCCACATCCGTCCTCGGCGAGCGGGTTTTTTGGCTTCGTTCTCAGCCGACGCGGCGTCGGTGTCGCCGTCGTCAGCCTCGTCATCGCCCTCGTCATCGCCCTCGTCATCGGCGGCTGCCGGTGCAGAAACCGCGGTAGGTGGCTTCGCCGGTGCCGACACCGGTTCGCTCGCTTCCGGGGGGAGTTCATCGACCAGGTGCGTCGTATCCAGGTCGTCTTCGTAGAGTACCGCCTCGTCCTCGTCCTCCTCGGCGAGGAGGATGTCGAGCACATCGGCCAACTCATCCATCTCGGACAAAGGAAAACTAAAGGCCTGGTCGCCTCGAACAATCGTCGCAATACGTCCAAGAACTGCGGCGTGAAAATTCGCACTTTCTACGGTCTTGTGCACACTAAGCCCCCTCAATCAGCACTTCCAAGTAATACCCGCCACCGTCCCTGACGGTGCCGGCGGGATGAACGGCGGCACCTTTTCGCAGATGCCCGGGGGAGTCAAGCCGTGAAGATAACAGACGCATAGGACACGACACTCCCACCCTCGTCGGCGGCCTGATCGTACGCCGTAATATGGCCTTGGATGGCCGTAGATCGCAGTAGTGTGAGAAACGCGTACAGGGGCGTCAATCCACAGATGCGGCGCGGGTTGCCTCCGGAGACCACATCATTCCAGAACGCCGTTGGGGCCAGCGTCCGCACATGCTCCAACGTCTGCCGGTCCCGGCGCTGCAGCTCGACCAGATCGTCCACGGCGAGCGGGGCATGATCCCCAAACTGCGGCCCCATATGCGCCAGGTCGACCGCGGCTATCACGCAGACGCGGTCGCCGCACTCCCCGATGATGGCGCGCAGCTCTGCCAGGAAGTCCGTGGCCTGCGTGGACGGGCGACCGTTTCGCAGCGGGACGCCGCACAGGACGGGAACAATGGTCGGCAAGGCACGGCGACGACGCGCGGCGTGGTGCGCCAGGAAGAGGGTCTGGAACTCGATGGAGTGTTCCGGTCCGTGCGCCGCCGCGTCGTCCAGCACCCAGTCGCCGCACACGCGGCGCAGACGGTCGATGCAGGCCGTGTGCGTGCGCAAGTCGCCAAACGGTGTCCGGAACGCATGCGTCGTCAACGCAAAGGGAGCCGAAATTCCGTCGTGGACTGTGCCCAGTATCACGTAGACGTCAAAGTCGCCCCGGGCGTGGTGGAGTGCACCATACGCGTGCCCGTACGCCTCCCAACCGCGGTGAAGATCGATGTGTGGCGCGACGATACCACGAACGGACTCGACAGGACCGTCATAGCGCACGCCGTCAATGACGGCATCAAGCGCCATGCCGAGCGCGGGCCCTTGCGCAATGTACGCACCTTCGTGCCGAGGCAGTCGCACGGCGCCAGGCAGCGCTCGGTGAAACGGCCCGTTGGGCATCAGCGGCCTCGGGCCGTTCGCCACATGAGAATCGACGGCATCTCAAAGCCTACGCTGTGCGGCGGGAAGGGCGCTGCCCGCAGATCGTACAGACCGGCCTGCCTTCGAGCAACCTTCGCCGCCTCCGCATCGCCACGCTGCTCGTGGATGTCCGCGAGGTGCACAAAGAGAACCTCGAGATCATCCGCCTCGTCACCCACGAGCCGCACGGCGACCTCTTGCTCGCGGCGGGCCTGGTCCAGTTTGTTCTGCTTCCTGTGAATCCAGGCCAGCGTGTCGAGGTAGGTCCCGCGCGAATAATCAGAGATTGTGGCAGATCCCAGGGCTTGGTGAGCCAGGCGCTCCGCGCGCTCCAGATCTTGTCCGGACTCCGCCAACATATAAGCCAGGTTGTTCTTGAACACACTGGCCTGCGGGTTGCGGATCATCGCAGCCTCGTAGATGGCGACCGCCGCCGCCACATCGCCGGCCCCTTGGTGCAAGCTCGCGACGGAGACCTCGAGTCCGCCCACTTGCGGATTGCGAGCCAGGTCAGGGAAGTGCGTGCGCAGAAACTGAAGCCCACTGCGGAACGATCCTGACGCCTCGTAGGCCCGCAGTCCAAGCTTGAGGCCACCTGTATCCAAGAAGCCGGGCATCCGCGCCAGCCGCAAGAGATAGCGCGCAGCGTCGGCCTCGTGACCGGACTCCAGCAGCCATTGGCCGATGGTCGCCAGGGCCTCGGCATGGCCGTGTCCACCGCGGGCCAGGTAGCGGTCAAAATCGCGCAGGGCGGCGTCTTTGTTCCCACGCCGCAACCGCACTTCGCCGCGGTGCAGGAAGGGCAGGGGGCTGTCCGGACTCGCCTCGTGCGCGCGCTGCGTATAGGTCAGCGCATCCTCCAGCGTTCGCGCCGAGTCGTCGCCGCCAGCTGCTGCGCGCAGAACACGCGCCACCTCGAGCTGTGTCCAGACGGGATCTGCGGTCGCGGCCGAGTACCGGTCAAAAGCGGCCAGTGCTTTGGAACGGTCGCCCAGGGCGTAGTTCGCAGCGCCCACATAGAGCCAGCCTCGCGGGCTGAGACCCGCACCGTCGTTGGCGCGTCCCGCCGCGCTCAGCGCCAGCAGATCCTCCCATCTGCGCAGCTGGCCCAGCAGCTCCATCGCCTCCTCCAGCGCGACCCTGTCCCCGTTGCTCTGTGACAACATCTCGCCGAGCGCGCTTCTCGCGTCTGCGTCTTGACCAAGCAGGTAGAATGAACGCGCGCGCTCCAGCACGATGAGCACGTTGGCGGGCTCCTCCCGCTGCGCTCTGGCCCACCAGTTCCGCGCGAACGTGGGCCGCGGGCCGCGCCCAAGGCGGCGTCCAAACTCCACCCGGTTGGACGCGCCGTCCGCACCGAGCCGCTCCAGCTCGTGGGCGGCGTCCAGCACGTGCTCCGCACCTGAGAGCCACGCAGTCCTGACGAACGCAGACCGCGTGCCCGCGTCCACCGGGGCCAGGGCGAGGGCGTCGCGCAATTGGTCGTGCCCGCGCGCGTAGTCACCGCGTGCCACCAGGAGCGACGCAGCGTCGCGCGCACCGTCGAGCCGGCTGCCACGAGCTTTTCGGTAGTCGGCGACCGACTTGTCGACCGCGACGGTGTCGTTGTTGCGCAGCGCCACACTGAGGATGCCCCCCAGGGCCCGCTTGGACAGACCCGCGTCGTGGTCCACGAGGGCCGGCTTGTAGGCGGCGGTCGCGGCGTCGTAGGCGCCGGCGCGCAGGTAGGCATCTGCCACATCCAACTCCAGCTCCTCCCGGCGCTCGGCGCGGGCCAGCCCCAGGTCAATGTAGCGCGCGGCCCAGGTTTCGGCGCCCGGCAGACCGTGTCGCGCCAGAAGTTCGACCAGCGCCAACGCGATACCGGCCTGGTTGGGCCGCGCCTGTGCGACAGCGGCCAACATGGAGGTCGCCTCGCGGCCGTAGCCGTAGCCGCTCAGCCGCCTGACCGCCTCCAACAAATCCGCCATCCGACCGGCGTCCTTGGTGTCTGCACGTCCTCCCTCCGGCGCGATGAACAGCGAGGCCAACGGCCCGTTTCGCACCAGATCCAGGGCCAGAGTCGAGCGACCGCGCACCAATAACACCTCGGTCAAGACGGGGAGGAACAGCGTGCCGCCGCCGTCTCCAGCCACGATGGACCTGGCAAAGACCTCGGCCCCCGCCCCATCGCCATGGATGAGGTACGCCATCACCGCGAACCAGACCGCGTTCCGACGCGCCCCGGGGTCTTCGTACGCTCCGACAAATCGTGTGAAGCTCGCCCGCGCCAGCGCCGCCTCGCCGCGACTGAGCCGAACGCGCCCGAGCTGATAGTCCGACTGGCGAGGCCCGCTGGCCGTGGCCGCCCTCAGGTGGATGGTGGCCTCAACGTCCCGCTCGCGCTCCGCGTACACGAGCCCGAGTTCTTCGTGCAGAGACGCCGCATTCTCCCGCCGCTCCAGAAGTGGGCGGTACAACATGGGGAAGCGCTCCAGGCCCCCCGAATCGAGCGCCACCTCAAGCAGCGTGCGCGTGTCGGACCGTGCGCCAAACAACATCGCCTCGGCCACGACGTGATCGCCGCGCTCGACCTCGCGCCGCAAAACCTCCAGCGCCTCCAGCCCCTGGCCCTCCTCCAGCAGCATCCGCACGAAAGGAGCGCCCTGGTTGCCGGGCAATTGGGACCACGCCTCCGCGTCGCGCAGCCCGCGGGGTACGTCGCCGCGGCGCAGCTCATACGTTGCCAGCAGGGCGAGTAGATCGCCGCGGTCGCGCACGCGTCCAAGCCCTTCGCGCCCATACTCCAGTGCCAGGTCGCGGCGCGGCGTCGAGGCCAACGCAGCCACTGCCAACTCGTAGTCCCGGTCCGGGTCAGCTGAATCTGCGAGGCCCGCGGTGAGCGCCTCTTGTGCCTCCGCGTACTCGCCACGCAGGCTCAACACAACACCCAATTGCACCTGCGCGCGGCTCCCGCCGCCCTCGGCAACCCCGCTGCGGAACGCGCCCGTGGCCTGCTCAAACTCTCCGCGCTCAAAATAGTAGAGGCCCAGCTCGGTCCACGCGGCTCCGGGGTTGGACGCGACCTTCGCCGAGTCCTCAAACAGCTTGCGGGCCCGCTTGGTGTCGCCGCTGCGGTACGCCGCATCGGCGACCCTTCGGATCGCCACGGGATCCCCCGGCTTGAGCCGCATCAACGCTTCGTACTCTTTGATCGCGTCTTCCCACAGGCCCGCCCGCGAATAGGCGCTGGCGACGGACAGCCGCACACCGTACCTGGATTGGCTGGCGCGCAGCGCGGCCAGCGCGACACCACGGATCTGGTCCTTGCGCCCCTGCCGCAGGAGGATGTCGACCTGCATCTCAAACGCCGCATCCAGGTCCGCCTGCACCCGGCCCGAGATGACCTTCGACAGATAACCAAGCGCGAGCGCAAAGGCCTCGTGATTGTACGCCTCGCGCGCTACCGGCAAGAACCGGCGGTCCCGGTCTCGGCTCAGCTCCAGATGGCTGTCGAGCGCGGCCTTCGCGGCGTCCACATTGCCCAGGCGAAGGTGTGAGACACCCAACCGAAGTTGATCCCGCTCGTTGAGCGTGATGCCCAGGGACTGCGCCCGCTCAAAGGCTTTGACCGCCAGCCCGTCCAGCCGGTACGTGCTGGACAGTCGCTGGCCCAGCCGGGTCAGCTTGCGCTCCTTGGCCGCGGGCGAACCACTGGCCGGCGCCGCATAGCTGTCGATGAACCCCACGAGATAGCTCTGGGCGGCCTCGCGGAACTGCGCCGTTCGGGCGTCTGACCACCCGTGGTAGGAGCGAGAGAGGTCCCAGTACAGCGCGCCGAGCTCGCCATATAGGGCCTTATCGTCACCATGCTTGCGCAGGAGGGCGTCGTAGATCTTCAGGGATAGCTCCTGGTCCTGCCGCGTGAACAAGTCGCCGGCCCGACGCGCCGCGGTGACCGGTTTCTCGGACCCTTCGACAAAGAGGAGCAGCTGGCTGAGCGCCCGTTCGTGCTCACCGGCAAAATAGAGGCGACGGCCCAGCTCAAATCGCCGCTCTACGTCGTCAGGCTCAAGCGCCAGAAGCCGCTCCAGCAGCTCGATGCAGACCGCGGCGCCTCCCGGTCCCGTGAACCGCGGGAGCAGCGCCCGGAGCGCCTCGGCCTCCTCCGGCGACGCCTTCACAAAATTGTCGTACGCCTCGCGCATCTCACGGTCGCTTCCGCGGCGCTGGTACACCTCCCCAATGGACAGCCACGCGGCCGCAGCCGTGTCCTTGTGCGCAGTGGCCTGGCGCAGGAAACCCAGCGCGCGGCTGTTGTCTCCGCGCACGAGGTACTTGCGCCCCACGGTCAGGGCCGCGCCTCCAGGATCGTCTTGGGTTCGTATCCATTTGGACCACAGCGCATCCTCCTTATCGAGCTGACCCGACTCGTAGTACACGTCGGCGAGCGTCGCCGTCAGCGACGGGTCGCCCGGCTTGCCTCGCAGTCCGGAGAGAAGCAGTCGGACGGCTACATCAGGGCTCCGCAATTCCAGCAGAAGAAGGGACGCGGTCACAATGGCCTCCGCCGAGGACCCGCTGGCCGCAACGTACCGCTCGACGGACTCGACCGCGTCGGAGCGACGCCCGCGGCTACCGAGAATTCGCGCCTTGGCCAGGTGCGCTTCCGGCGGCGACGAAGGCATTGTCAGGAGCGTCTCGACCAGGCCCTGAGCGAGGTCCAACTCGCCGCGACCCTCGAGCCAGCCAGCTACCTCCGAAAACTGCGCGGCCCCGGTAGTCGCGTCTGCAGCGACCACGCGCGCCAGGTAGCCGCGCAGCGCAGCGTCCGCGTCCGCACGCCGCTCGCGGCGCAATAGAAGGCCGGCGAGCTCGGTCGCGAGCGCATAGTCCGGAGCGGCCGACTCGAGACCGCGCTGCAGCAGCTCGATCGCGATGTCTCCCTTGCTGGCCTCGGTGGCGATTCGTGCCGCGGCCAGGTACTTCGCCGGTGTGGACCCGTCGCCGCCCAGACTCGCCACCAGCACCGTGAACGCGACCTGGTCCTCCTTCTGGCGGTAGAGAAGCTCGGCCAGCTTGAGGTGGACGCCCGACCACTGCGGGGCCATCTCGCACGCCTTCTCCCAGTAGCGACGCGCCACGTCGAAACGGGCTGCGCGCACGGCCCGCTCGGCCACCTCGTCGTGTCTCTCCGCGCCTTGTTTGCCCGAGGTCCCGGCGACGTACCGCGCAAAGGCCATCTCCGCGTCATCTGGACGGTCCAGGTACAGATGCAGCGTGCCCAGCTCGCGCCAATGCGTATCTACCTTTGGGTACTCCTCGGTCAGTTGCGCGTAGGCCTGTGCGGCGAGCTCGTATTTGCCGCGCTTGAAGAGCTTCTGCGCCGCCGCGACATGGGCCTTCTCCAGCTGCTCGTCCACGTCGGCGCCGCGGAGATCGCGCAGCGCTTCCAGAAACAGCGCCGCCCGCTCCGGCAGGTCGGACTTGAACGCCTCCTGCACGCCGCGACCCAGGGTCTCGTCTACAAACTCACCCCTGGACGCTGTCGCCTTGGCGTCGGCGCGCGCGCCCGCAAGGATCGCGTCAGCTGCGGCGATCCAGGACTGTTGGTCCGCCAGTACGCGCGCGAAGAGTAGCTGCGCCTTGGCACTCTTGGGGAGCCCCTCCGCCGCGATTCGGGAAGGTCGGGCCGCGTCCGCCCACTTCTCCTGAGAGATGAGGATCTCGGCGTAGAGCAGGTTGAGCTTGGGATTCTTGGGCTCTTCGTCAAGACCGGCGACCACCTCGCGCTCGGCGAGATCGATCTTGCCCGCCTTGAACGCCGCCAGGCCCTCCTTGTACGGGTTGTGGCACCCGGTCAGGGCGATCGAGACCGCGAAGAGTGCTGTGAGGACGAGGAGACAGGGACTGGCTGGTCGAAGCATAAGGAACCTATGCAACACACGCGACGCTGAGCACAACCCCGCCGCCATGGTGTTTCGTCCGGTCACCGCCCGCGCGAGGGCCCGTTTTGATCTTTGCCCGACGGATGTGCATGGTGAGCCAGAGCCCTGCCAGACGCTCCGAGGTGCTGAGATGAGATACCCTTTGATCGCGATGTATGCGGCGCTGATTGCCCTCGGTGGCTGCGGCGAGAAGTCCGGCGCCGAGGCGCCCGCGGCGCACAAATGCGCCAGCGACCTCGAATGTCCGCTCGGGCAGAACTGCGTGGAAAACGTATGCGTGGAGGCCGGCGCTGACTCGAACAACGGCGCGGTGAACAACGGCGCCGTGAACAACGGCGCCAACAACGGCAACAACGGCGCCAACAACGAAAACAACGGGGGGGCGCCCAACAACGGCGGCAACAACGGCGTCAACAATGGAAACAATGGCGCCAACAACGGAGGGGCCCCGAACAATGGCGCCAACAACGGCGGCAACAACGGCAACAACGGCTGCGAGGCCAACGCCTGCGGCGGGTGCGGCCCGCTCCAGGGGGAACCGGACGCCGCGTGCGGCAACTGCGGACGTTGGGCCTGCAACGGCGAGCAGGGTGTGGCCTGCGTGGACGAAAACCCCAATGCCTGCGGCGGCTGTGAGCCCCTCATGGGCGCCGCTGGCGACGCGTGTGGGCAATGTGGCGCGCTCGAATGCGCGGACGGCGCGCTGGCGTGTGTCGAGCCCGAATCCTGTGGCGTCACGCGGTTCATCGCCATGGGCGACACTGGTGAGGCGAACGAGGAACAGTACCAGGTCGCCGCGGGGGCCCAGGTTCGTTGCGACCGCGCTGGCGGGTGCGACGGTTTCCTCATGTTGGGCGACAACATCTACGACGAGGGCGCACAGGGACCGACGGACAACCAATTCGATCAGAAAATCGATCTGCCTTACGCCGATCTCAAACAGGGTCCACCCCCGGGCGAGGGCGTGCCGGATGAGCGGGCGCGCC
>CALBXO010000369.1 GCA_937890335.1 uncultured Pseudomonadota bacterium
GAACAACGGGGACCCGGACGGGCGAGAGCTCACGGAGGCCGAGGCTGAGCTGGCCCTACACCTGGCGGGCTCCTGGCGGCGCACCGTGGACGGTGACCAGCAGACTCTGCACCTCGGGCCTGATCTCACCGGGATCTTCACCTCGGGCAGGGGCGACGCACCCGTGGATGTCGTCTTCTCCCTCACCGACGATGGGCGACTGCAAGAGGACTTCCTCGCACAGGATCCGGCCGACTCCTCGCGTATCGTTCGGCCCTTCGCGCTGACCGACCACGCCTTCCTGGACTCGTTCGCGCTCCACCGCGACAGCGCGTTCGAAGGGGTGCCAGGCACCTGGACCATGTCCCACGAGTACTGGGCGCCGGGCCCGGATGGATTTGTCCTGACCTACGAGGAGCGCATCACCGCGGCCTTCGACGCTGACGGCACGGGAATACAGTCCATCTCGACCGCGTGGTGGGCCGACGGGGGCGTTCCGCTGGAGGAACCGCAGATGGACACGACGAGCGAAGGGTTCACGTGGGAGCTCGAGGACGAGCGCGTCGTGCTGTACTTCGAGGGCCTGCGCACGGGTCTGCCGCAAAAATTTGTGGGCCCCGACGCACTGGCCACTCCGCAAGACGTGTGGCAGCGGTTCAACTGACCTGGAATCGCACCTTGGTCAGGTCCGCCACCGGCCGGTATCCGATCTTCTGATAGATCGAGTTTGAGACGGGGTTGGTCAGGTCGGTGAACAACGTCAGGTAGGTGCAGCCCTGGTCAAACAGGTGCTGCGACACACCGGCGACGAGGTTGGACGCATGGCCGCGCCCCCGCAGGTGAGGCGGCGTGTAGACGGCGTTGACCCGTGCCGTGACCGGGGTGCGCCCGCCCCATCCCGTCATCGCCACGGGTTCTCCCCCGGGCGAGGTCCACAAGAACAACCTGCCCTCGTAGAGCCTCGCACACTCAGCGCCGGGTCGCCGGACGTCCTCGCCCACATCCTCCTGGAACGCGTCAAACCAGCGGCCCACGAGGGCGCAATCCGCGGCCACCGCCGGTCGCATGGCCCCGCCGCAGGGGCGCGGGGGGACGACGGCGCGGGCTTCGAACAGGCGCATGCGGCTGTCGATCTCGTGGGGGCGGCCGCTGAGTTGGGCAAAGCGACGGACCGTACCGTCCGGCCCGAACAGCCCGGCCACGTCAGGAAAGATCTCCACCAGGGGCCAGAGGTCCTCGTCGGTCGCGGCCGTCACATGCATCGCGTGCGGTGGGGTGTGCAACGTGGCCACCAATGGCTCGCCGCCGTCAAACAGTGCGCTGAGCGCCCATGTCTCGTAGCGCGCATTGGGCCCTGTGAGCTGCTCCGCGATGCTGCGAATCATGTCACTGACAACCCCCTGCCTCGCAAACAGCGGCCCGAGCCGGTCCTGAAAATCCTCGGGGCGGCCGAACGATCGCCAGGTGCGCCCGCCTCCCAGATCCCGCACGACATCCACACGCTCGGGTTTGGGCGCGGGCGCCGGGCGGCGGCGGTCAGCTCCCGCGACCATGGCCAACAAGCGTGCGTCGGCTTCCGGCGTGACAGGGTCCTCACCGTCCACGAAACGCTCCAGGTCGACGAGGCTGTCCACACCCCAGAACAGCTCTTCGCCCACCAGGAAGGTGGGCACGCCAAACACGCCGCGGTCGAGGGCCCGTTCTGTGTCGGCCCGCAGTCGGTCCTTGCTCTGCTGGTTTCTGGTGGCGGCGACGAGCCGGTCGCCGTCCAGCCCAGCGGCGACGAGCGCGGCCGCGATGGCGGCGTCCTCTCCGAGGTCGATGCCCTGGCTCCATCCCGCCGCAAACAGCGTGTCAATGACCCTGGCCTGCTCCTCACCAGCAACCTGTCTCGACGAGAGGCGCAGCGCCGTGAGGGGCCGGAATGGGTGTTTGGCGGGCCCCCGAAAGGGCAGGCCGCGCCGCGCGGCTTCACGTAGACTCGACCGCATCACATAGCGCTTTTTGGGCGGCACCTCCGCCGGCCCCAATTGCCCCCAATGGTTCAGCAACGCGCCAAAGAGCACCGGCGTGGCGACCAGACTCCAGCCGCGCCGCGCGCAGAGGTCACGGACGTCGTGCCAGCCAAACCAGGCGTAGGGCGACAGGTAGTCAAAATGGTACTCGATCTCGACCATGGCGTCCGTCACCGCGACAATAGATCCCGCGCGATCTGCGAGATCTGGATCTCGTCCGTGCCGCCGTAGATCTGCAGCACCTTGGCGTCGCGGGCCAATTGCTCCACGTGGTACTCGGCCATGTACCCGTACCCCCCGTGGATCTGAATCGCGTCCAGACAGACCTCCATCGTGGAGCGTGCGCAGTAGAGCTTGGACGCGGACGCCTCGGCGAAGCTGGCCTTCTTGCCCGCGCCGGCCAGTCCAAAGCTGCGGAACAGCAGATTCTCGACGTTCTGACGGTGCACGACCATCCGCGCGAGCTTCTCCTGAATCAGCTGGTACTGCCCAATCGGCTTGCCAAACTGCACGCGCTCCTTGGCGTAGGCGACGCTGCGGTCGAGGCACTCCTGAATCATCCCGAGCGCCATCGCCGCCACGCCGGTGCGCTCTTGCCCGAACGTAGACTTCGCCGCAGCCCGGCCCCCGGACACCCCCTCCAGCGACTCACCCATCAGGCGGTCCATGCCCACACGCACGTCCTGCAGGAACAACTCGCCCGTGGGTGAGCTGTGCATGCCCATCTTCCGGAACGCCTTGCCGCGGGCCAGACCCGGGGTGTCGCCGTCGAGGATGAACGCGACCACGGGCCGGTCCTCTGGCGCCTCGCCTCGGTCCAGGCGCGCGTAAATCACGATGGTGTCGGCGTGCGGCCCGTTGGTGATGAAGGTCTTCTGCCCGTTGATGACAAATGTGTCACCGTCCATCCGGGCAGTGGTCCGCATGGCGCCGAAGGCGTCCGAGCCAGACGAGGGCTCGGTGATGGCCCACGCGCCAATCTTGTCGAGGCTCAGAAGGTCGGGGCAGAAGCGTTCGCGCTGCGCGAACGAGCCGCGGGCGTTGATGGCCCCCGCAGTCAGGCCCACGCTGACGCCCATGGCGGTCACCAGCCCCGGCACCCAGCGCGACAACTCGATCACCGGGATCGCGCGCATGGCTGCGTCGTCCACAGCCTCGGGGCCCGTCTTGGGTTTGTGCTCCTTGCCGGCCTTGTCCCGCTCCAGCCGCTTGTTGTGCTGCGCGAGCTGCAGGTGTCCCAGCTGAAACGTGTCGAAGAGCTTGCGCATGATCGGATACGGCAACATCTGCTCGGTATCCAGGGCATCCCGGTGGGGGACGACCTCCTCGGCGCAAAATCGGGTCATCATGGACCGCACCATCTGGTGGGTCTCATTCCATTCGAACATCGTCACTCCCAGAGTTCGGGCCAGATTCCCGTGGCCGGATCCATGTCGCCGCCGGCGACCGCCGGCACCAATTGGTACGCCTCCGCGTCAAGCGCGGCCAGCGCGATCGCTACCTGTCCCCAGGTCAAGTCGTCCCCCGCGGACACGACCGCATTCAGGCACGGCGTGCCGTATCCCCGCAGCGCGCGCAGATGGTGCCGCACGGCGTCCATGTCGGGCTCGGCGTTCCTGTGCGCGACGTCCACGCCCATCGCCTCCACCGCCAGCGGTAGGTTGGTCGCACCCGGCGGATCCGTCCGCGCACCCTTTGCCGTTGCCTCGGGAGCGGCGGCGTTCAGCTCGCCGAAGACATCATCGATCTCGCCGCCGCGGCCGGCCAACACGCCCCCGGCCGTGTCCGTATCGATCGAGCCCAGCCCGGGCGGCTCACCGTCCGAGAATGCAGAGGCGAGGTCCTTGTTCGGCGCAGGTTCCGGCAGGGCCCGTTCGGCGTAGAGGGGCCCGTCCACGGACCAACGTGCCCGCAAGGACGTCGAGGTCGCCGCCACGTGCACCGTTGGGGACACACAGCTCTCGGCGTCCGGTGCGTCGTCGCGCGGCGCCAGCGCGATGCTCGGAAAATGCGCCGAGAGGTGGCCGACGCCGGCGCTGCCCGCGACCTCCAGATGGACGGACTTCGCGCCCGCCTGGCCCGCGGTATAGAGCACGCGCAAGACCGTGCGCCACCGTACATTCGCGGCAATCACAACCGTCAGGTCGCTGCCGCACTCCGCCAGCGCCGCATACAGCCGGTCGATCAGGTAGGCTTCGCCCGGCACAATAGCCACAGTCGTGGGTCCTGCACCCTCCCGCAATACGGAGGCCGAGCCGGCAGAGACCACAACCCGGACGGTGTTGGGCGCCGACGTCACGCCGACGGGCGCAGGGACACGGGCGAGCACGGGCCCAGAGCCGGCCGGTGCGTTGGAGATGGGAGCGGGCGAAGGCGCCTGGCAGCCCGATGCGGCACACCCCGCGACGAACAGGGCCGCCAGAAGCCAATGCGTACGACACAGCGTCATGGCCCGACTACGACACCCGCAGCGTCAGGAGTCAATCGGGCCGAACTCCGCGCGGCACGGGCCGGTCGGCACCACCAGGGGGCACCACCTTGTCAGAGGTTGGGGCGCCGGTTCACGCTGGTCAGGAAGCCAGCGCGGACGACCACACTCTCCTCGAACACGCGATCGCCCTCAATCTCGCGGGTTCCGTACACACCGGCAGTGTCGGACGGGGGGATGTTGAACACGCCGCCAATGCCCGATCCGTCCGTCGCGGTCGCCGCCGGAGAGGGGAGCCCACCGTCGATGTAGCCGTCCTGGGTCTGGTCGTCCCCGTCCTCTGCGCCAAAAACCATGCCCACCGCGCGGCTTCCCCCGCAATCGAGCCCGATGAACGCGGCGTGACCCCGCTCGGCGTCCAGCTCCAAGCCCAGGATCCCAGCGAAGACATTGATCGTATTCTGGCTGATCACCTGGAACGCCGTGTTCCCATCCTCCAGCACCGGGGACGTAAAGTAGGCCAGCGTCGGGAAGCGGCCGCCGCCCGTGATCTCCATATAGCCATTGAAGCCGCTGCCGTCGTGGGCAACGGTCACGGTAAGGGTGCCTTCGTCATCGGCGACGCCCTCCGCCAGCGGCGTCTCGCACATCGCATCGTCGGGTGCGCAGAACTTCACGGTGACACCGGCGGCCGGATCCCCGTTCTGGAAGTCGTTGTAGGTCATGTTCAGGGTCACCTCACCGGCCTCGCCCACGGGCGGATCGGACGGCGTGCCCAGGCAGGACCAGTCGCCTTCCGGCCGGCAGACGTCCCCGCAACTACTGTCGCGGCACTGGATCATTGGAGCGTTGATCTCCAGGGCAGACTCGTACGTCTCCGCGCAGGCGCTGGCGCACACCGCATCGGCAAGGCACGCCGCAAAGCACTCGCGCAACGCCAGGCAGTCCGCGTCCTCCCCGCAGGCGCGCGCTTCGTCGCAGCAGTTGTCATCTACGCAGCTTGCGCACGCCTCGAGGTTGCGCTCGGGCGCGTTGGCACGGGGCACAAAACCGCCGCACTGGCTCACCGTCGGGTCGCCGCCGTTGTTGGCGCCATTGTTCGCGCCGTTGTTCGCGCCGTTGTTCGCGCCGTTGTTCGCGCCGTTGTTCGCGCCGTTGTTGGCGCCGTTGTTCGCGCCGTTGTTGGCGCCGTTGTTCGCGCCGTTGTTGGCTCCGTTGTTCGCGCCGTTGTTGGCCGTATTCGACGTTTCGTCGTCGCCACAGCCCACGACGAGCACGAGCACGAGCACGAGAAGCACCATGCGGCCGAGGCCGCGCAAGGTGGACGCCATGGTCTCCCTCCCAGGGTTTGCCGACCGCCAGCAAGGCGCCCGAACGTTGGAGTCAGTGCGCAGACATCCACGATGAGACAGGGGTTCGTCAAGGTGTGAGGCACCCGCCTCGGACGCGCGAGCTGCGCCTCGCGCATAGAACCTGACCGCGGGCGCGAGCAGAAGTAGCGGCGCCCGCCCCAACTTGCTAATCTGCCCAAACGGAGAACTCCAAGGGGACAGCATGAGCAGATATGGTGTGGTCGTCGCCGTGATGGCGGTGGCGATGATGATTCCGTTTCAGGCGGACGCATTCTCAGGTCGCGTGGCCTACATTCCCAACGGCAACCAATACAGCTGTGACCTGTGTCACATTGTTCCGGGGGGCCCGCGCAACGCCTTTGGGCTGGACGTCGAGCAGTACACCAACCGCAACCAGAACCCGGACTGGAGCGAGCTGTACGATCTGGACTCCGACGGTGACGGGTACACCAACGGCGAGGAGCTCGGCGACGCCTACGGCGAGTGGACCCGTGGAGACGCCAACCCGACGCTCCTGTCCGCCCCACACGAGGAGTTCGACACCCCGGATCTGGTCGGGAACGCCCCGGTGCTGACCAGCGGGACGGTGACCGTCGCCGAGGACGAGGCCTACGAGGGCACGCTGCAGGCGGCCGACCCCGATGGGGACACGCTGCGCATCCGGGTCGCCACGTACCCGGAGAACGGCACCCTGGTGCTCGTCAACCGCGAGACCGGCGAGTACACCTACACCCCGGACGCCGACTACTACGGTGAGGACAGCTTCACGTTCCAGGCGTTTGACGGGAACAACATCTCCGACGATCCCGGCCTGATCGAGATCACGGTGACGCCGGTCAACGACCTCCCGTCCATCACCACAGATGGCGACCAGACTCTCGACGAGAACGACACGGTCACCATCGAGGCCGTCGCTGTGGACCCCGAGGACGGCACTTTGACCGTCACGGTGGAGCCGCTGCCCGAGGGGGCGGAGTGGGACGTGAACGCGCAGGCCTTTGTCTGGACACCCGACTACTTCCAGTCCGGCACCTACGAGCTCGAGTTCAGCGCGACGGACAACGACGGAGCGACGGCCACGGAGACCGTCACCATCGTCGTCAACAACGTGAACCGGCGCCCCGAGGCGGAGCTCATCGAGGGCCCACAATCGGGCAGCGAGGGCTCCACCTACACCTACACGATCGAGGCCGAAGACCTCGACCTCGAGGAGCTCACGTACACGTGGAGCTTCGGCAACGGCGAAGACCTCGAGACCAATGTGGGCACCGTGGACTACGCCTGGGGACAGGACGGCACGTTCAACATGCGCGTCGTCATCTCCGACGGTGACCTCGCCGTGACCCGCACGTACTCCGTGGTCATCAACAACGTCGCGCCCGTGGTGGGCGCCGGTCTGGATCGCACCATCGACGAGGGCCAGACGATCACGTTCCTTGGAACGCTTGAAGACCCCGGCTTTGACGACGACCACACCATCGCCTGGACCTTTGGAAACGGCGGAACCTCCAACGAGCTCCAACCGGCGTACGCCTACGGCGACAACGGCACGTTCACCGCGACGCTGTCCGTCGATGACGGCACGGACACAGGCACGGACAGCGCCACAATCACCGTCAACAACGTCGCGCCCACCGTGGACGCCGGCGGCAACGCCACCATCGACGAGGGCAGCCGCTACACCTTCGAAGGCACCTACACCGACCCCGGCACCGACGACGTGCTCACCGTCCTGTGGGACTTCGGCAACGGCGTGGAGTCCGACGAGGGGACGTACACCTACGGCGACCAGGGCACCTACCAGGTCAGCCTCACCGTCACCGACGACGACGGCGGCTCCGACACAGACACCATCACCGCCACCATCCTCAACGTCGCACCCACCTTCCTGAGCAACCCGCCCCTCTTTGCGCCGCGCGGGCGCACCTACAGCTACACCATCGAGTACTTCGAGCCCGGCGACGACACCGTCTCCTACGAACTCGTCACCGGCCCTGACGGCATGGAGCTGGATGGGCGCACGGTCACGTACACTCCGGACCCCGACGAGGAAGAGGTCGAGACCTACACCGTCAGCCTGCGCATCTACGACGAAGACGGCGGCGAGAACACCCAGACCTACACCCTCACGGTCGGCCTCCAGGACCGCGACAACGACGGCGCGCCCGACGAGTGCGAGGACATGTACAACGAGCTGGACGGCGACAACCCCGACGACGGCCCGCTCGACCTCGACCGTGACGGCATCCCGAACAATGAGGAGTGCATCGTCGGCACCAACCCGACCATCAGCAACGCGCCCACGGCGCCGTCCATCAGCAACCCGCAGGACGGCTCGCTGGTGACGTTCCAGCGGCCGAACCTGGTCGTCAACAACGGTATCGACCCCGACGAAGACCGCCTCATCTACACCTTCCAGCTCTACCGGGATCGGAACCTCAACGACCTGGTCGAGACCTTCGAAGACGTGCAGGAGACACCCAACCGGACCCAGGTCACGGTGCAGACCCTGCTGACTGAGAACCAGTCGTACTACTGGCGCGCGCGGGCCTATGACGGCCGCGGGTACAGTCCGTACACCCGGATCTCCAAGTTCATCTTCAGCCAGGTCAACGACCCGCCGTCCATCCCGAGCCCCGTGGCCCCGCAGGGGACAATCACCTCGCCGCCGGTCTTCGAGACCCTCCCAGCGGTGGACCCGGAGGGGCAACCGCTGAGCTACGACTTCCAGGTCTTCTTCGACGAAGACGACAACCAGGACCTGCACAGCGGCACCATCGCCGTCATCGGCGGCAACCTCCCCCGCGTCACGTGGACGAGCCCCACGCCGTTTGAGGAGAACCACCACTACAAATGGCGCGTCCGCGCCGGCGACCCCGTCAACGGGCGCAGCGAGTGGTCCGAGTACCTCCCGTTCTTCTACAACGCGGTCAACGCCGTACCGACCCAGCCGCAGATCATCTCACCCGAGGACGGCGTCACGCTCGAGGGTCCGTCCGACCTGCTCTTCGTCGCCACCGGCGGCGAGGACGAGGATCGAGACCCGGTGACGCACTCGTTCCGCCTGGCGACCGGCGAGGGATTTGGGCCGAACGAGATCGTCATCAGCGAGGGGGACCATGTCGCCGGACCTGACGGCGAGGTGACCTGGGACCTCACCGGCGGCGGCGCCGCCCTCGAGGAGAACACCTGGTACTACTGGGACGTGCGCTCCTACGACGGCGGGCAGTACAGCCCGGCGTCCTCCGCCAGCTTCCTGTACAGCAGCGTCAACGAGCCGCCCGCGGTCCCCACCGCGCGGACCCCGTCCGGCGGCGTCGTCCTCACCGACCCGCAGCCCGAGTTTGTGTGGTCCAACACGGTCGATCCTGAGGGCGGTCCGGTGACCTACCTCTTTGAGCTGCACGCCAACCGACAGGCGACCTCGCTGGTCTTCCAGCTCTTCGACATCCCCGGCGACGACGGCGAGGACACGCGGCGACAATTCGATCCCCTGGACGACAACGCTACGTACTACTGGCGCGTGCGTGCGTTGGACGCCGAGGGCAACGACAGCCCGTGGAGCGACACCGCTGAGTTCACCATCGCGCAGGGAGGCAGCGCCCCCACGCAGCCCATTCTCACCGGGCCTGTCCCGGGCTCGGAGTTCGCCTTCGGCGAGGAGATCGGTCTGTCGTGGAAGAACTCCACAGACGCGGAGAACGACCCCATCACCTACACCGTGGAGGTGCTCAACAGCGCCGACCGACTGATCACCACAGCCGACGTACAGCCCGCAGAGGGCGAAACCACGAACTGGATCGTGGCCGTCAACCTGGCCAAGGGGACGTACAATTGGCGCGTGCGGGCGACGGCGGCCGAGCAGTCGAGCCCGTGGTCCAACACGGCTACTTTTGAGGTCCTGGAGGCCCCCGCCGACCCCACGGGTGGCGGCGGCGACGGCGGCGGATGCTCCATGGCGCACGGCACCGGCGGCTCGGGGGCTCTGCTCCTGGGGCTGCTGCTCGGCGCGATCGTTTTGAGACGGAAGAACTGAAGGGACGCGCCGTGTTCCAGTTTCTGGGTTTCGCATTTTGAAACCCACACCAACGGGGTTGACGCGGGTCCAGATGATTCTGATGCTAGGCATGATGCAACGCTGTCCGTCGGGGCGACAGCAGTCGGCGAGCGCGGGGGAGACGCTCAGGCGTCCATGACATGACCCACTCGTACACACCGGGGGGACACCTCACCCCGGGTACCGTGCTCGAGGGCAGGTACGAGATCACCGGCTTCATTGGCGCCGGCGGCTTCGCGCTCGTGTATCGCGCCCGCGAGATGGCGATCCAGCGCGACGTGGCGATCAAGATCCTCAGCGCCCCACGCGACGGCGAAGACCTGCTGGCCTTCCGCGAGCGTTTCAGCCGCGAAGCCCAGACCGCCGCCCGCATCCACCATCCCAACGTGGTCACCGTGCACGGCTTTGGGATGCTGGAGAACCAGCCCTACATCGTGATGGAGCTGCTCGAGGGGCACGACCTCAACGACCTGCTCAAGGAGCAAGGCCCCCTGCATCCCACGCGGGCAGTGCCCCTGTTCATCAACGTACTGGACGCGCTCGGTGAGGCGCACCGTCAGGGAATCATTCACAAGGATCTGAAGCCGGCGAACCTCTTCCTCCACCACGCGGGTACGCGACGTGAGATGATGAAGGTCGTGGACTTTGGGATCGCGCGCATCGGACACAAGGGCGGCCACCTGACCACCACCGGTCAGCTCATGGGCACGCCGCGCTACTACGCCCCCGAGTACATCAAAAACCAGGTCGTGACCCCGTCGCTGGACGTGTACCAGATGGGCCTGATTCTCGTGGAGACGTTCACCGGCAAGCCCGTCGTCAACGTGGACGACCCCTACGTCTGCCTCATGCGCCACAGCAACGGCGAGCTCGGCATCCCAACCCCGCTGCTGGACAGTCCACTCGGACCGGTCCTGGTCAAAGCCCTTGAGCTGGATCACCAGGCGCGCTTCCTGGACTGCCATGCCTTCCGTGAGGCACTGGAGACGGTCGATCCCTCGACGATCCCGACGCTGACCGACGGGGCGCCGGTCCGACTGATCTCCGAGATCAGCGGGTCCATGGACAGTTTTGCGTTCCATCCGTCCACGTCCACCGGATCCATGGCGAGCCCGACGAGCGAGTCTGGCAAGCTGCGACACCCCGACGCCGTCGTGATCGACTCCGAAGGGTTCGCCAGGTCGGCCGGTCCGCGCGCCGCCCCCGAGTCCACGGCGGACTCCGGAAGGACGGTCGGGCGGTCCGACAAGCTGCGCAAGATGAGCTCGGGCCCCAGTCCGGCTCCGGCCCAGCCAGCCAAAGTGCGCAAGAGCAAACTGCCGCTCATCCTTGGCGGCGGCGCCGTAGCCGTGATTCTCCTGTTGCTGTTGAGCCTGGGAGGGACCGGCGCGTTCCTGATGATGGACGACGACAAACCCGTCACCGCCAGCGAAGCCACGCCGGAAGTCCCCGCCGCACCGGAGGGTTTCTCCATGGAGGAGGCGCCCGAGCCAGTGGAGATCCGGCTCGACAGCGAACCGGCGGGTGCGCGTGTGTGCCTTGGGGATGAGGTCATCGGACGAACGCCGTACCGCCACCGCTTCCCCCATCTCGAGGCCGCTGCCATCGATGTTCGGCTTGAGCTGTCCGGGTACACGGACGCCAGTTTGTCCTTTGGGCCCACAGGAGCCGAGATCAGGACCGTGCGGCTGACGAAGGTTCCCGAGGCGCCAGCGCCCAAGACGGTCGAGCCGGCCAGGCCGACCCCCAAGCGACCCCGAGAGACACCGGCGAAACCCAAGCCCAAGCCCAAGCCGGAGTCCGGCGGTAGCAAGATGAAGCTGCCCCCCATCAAGTGATGCGCCCCTCATACAGCCTCGGCTTCGCCCTCTGCGCGGCCCTCTTGCTCCTGGCGACACCGGCCGCGGCGGACGATCTCGTCGAGCCCTCGGCCGCGCAGCTGCAACTCAATGACCAAGCGTACGAGGCGTTCGTCGCCGAAGACTGGGACCGCGCGATCCGCCTCTACCAGGCGCTGTTGGATCTAGGCCCACTCAATACAGCCTACGCGAGCCTCGGCTACGCGCTGTTCAAGGCCGGACGCTGCGAAGAGGCGCGGGCAGCGTACGAGCTCGCCGAGACCGCCCCACAGGTGGTCAACCCGCCCCCGGAGGCCGTGGCACAGGCGCTGGAGGCCTACCAGGAGAAACTCGCAGACACCTGCCCCGGGTTCCTCGTCCTGGAGTGTCGTCCGCGGCAACTCCAGATCTCCGTGGACGGCAGCGCGCTTGAGCCGTGCCCCGACACACCCATTCCTGTGACGCGCGGGGACCACGTGGTCATCGCCGCCGTCGGAGAGGAGTCCATCGAGCGGTCCGTGTTCGTCGACGCCATGGAATCGGTCCCGCTGCAGCTGGTGATCGAAGGCATCGACGACGTCGATCCCGACCCCAAGAAGCAGCCGACAGGGCCCAAAAGCGCGACGCCCGCGCCTCGTCAGACCGGTTGGACGGGGACGCTCGGGTGGATCACCGCTGGCGCCGGCGGCGCGGTGCTGCTGACCGCCCTCACTGTGGACCTCTTCGTGCTCGACTCCACCTTGCAGGACCTCCGGACCGCCAGCGCCAACAACGACACGAGCCAGTACGACAGCCTCAAGCCCAGCGCCGAGTCCCAGCAGACGCTGGTCAAGGGCCTCGTCGTCAGCGGCGGAATCCTTGTCGCCACCGGCCTGACGCTCTACCTCGTGGATCTTCTGGGCACCGACGAGTCGCCCCCCGCCGCGGGTTCCGTCCTCATCGCTCCCACCCACAACGGGGCCGCGCTGGAGATCCGCTGGTAGCGGCTCGTTTGGAGTTGCCCACCGAGAGCCAGTCAGTCCACGAGCCCCAGGTTCACCTCGACGCGGCGGGCGTAGGTCTGCCCATCGGCCGCCGCCAACTCAGCCGTGACAAGCCCCGCGAGGTCTTCCGGGACGCCCTCGAACTTCTTGCCATTGATGAACAGCGTAGGCGTCCCACGGACCCCGAGCTGCTCGCCGAGCTCAATGTCGGCGTCGACCTCCAACCACCTGTCAGAGCGGGCCACATCAAACACCTCGACGTTGAGCTCGACCTGGCCCGCGATCGCGAGCAGCGCGTCGTCGTCGAGGGACTCGGCGTCAAGAAGCTTACGGTGGTACGCCCAGAAAGCCCCCTGCCTGCCCGCGGCGATCGCCGCAGTCGCCGCGGCCAGCCCCCGCTCGTCTCCCTGCAACAAGAAATGGCGATGAACGATGCGGAGATCGTCGGGTAGCTCGGCCATCAGGCTGGCCAACGCGACATACGCCTCGCGCGTGTAGGGGTCCTGGTAGTCGCCAAACACGACGATCGTCACCGCAGCGTCGCTCGGGCCCGTTGTCGGCGCGTCCGCCACGGGGATGATCGGCGAGTCGTCGCGGTCGTCCGAGAGCATGATCACTGTGAGCCCACCGAGCGCGTCGTCGAGCTCAAAGAACGACAACACGCCGCTGCACAGACCGAGGATGGCCACCGCCCCCACGAGGAGTGCACCGACGGTCACTGCGGTCCGGACGATGGTCTTGCGTGCCACGCCTGAACCATCGGCGTTTGCACGCCAACTCTGCAAGGTACCGTGCGTTGGATCCGGTTCAGTATGGCCCACATCTTGCGAAGAGATGTCGGCGAGTGGGTATCAACGTGACAGAACCGCACATAGGCGCGACATGAACCGAACGCGTGTCCTCTTGGCTGCCCTGCTCGTCGCCGGATTGGCGAGCTGCGGCGGAGATGAGTCTACCGGTGGTGCCACCGACAACCGCGATGGGGACGTGATCATTCCCGGACCCGACGGCGACGGCAACAACGGCCACGTCGGGAACAACGGGCAGGACCCCGATCCGGGCAGCGGCATCGGGGACGCGCAGGGGCCCTACCAGCCGGGCGACCCGGAGCCAGACCCGGACCCCGATCCGGACCCAGACCCGGACCCCGACCCGGACCCGGACCCGGACCCGGACCCGGACCCGGACCCCGACAGTTGCGGTGACGAGCGGGTCTCGCAGAAGGTCTACTACGGCACCCGCGAGCCCACGTACCTGCCGCTGCGCGAGGGACAGATCCTGGCGATCGGCAACTTCTACGGCTGCACTGGCACGCTGATCGCCCCGAATTGGGTCATCAGCGCCTCGCACTGCGGCCACCGGCGCGGCTCCCGCATTTGTTTCGGTACCGACCCCGCCAACGCCAACATCTGCTTCGACGCCCAGAACGTCTACGAGCCCAGCGGCGACATGTCCCTGCTCGACCTGGGGCGCGACATCACCGCAGAGGTCCCCGGCATCGAGCCGATCCCGCTGTTCACGGACCAGCTGACCAACGACTGGATCGGGAGAACGGCCGAGGCCGCCGGGTACGGACAGCAGGAGAACGGCAGCAGCGGCGAGCGCGAGTTCACAGCCGAGCCCATCTCGGCGATCCGCGGGGACCTCGTGACCATCGACGGCGAGGGCCGCCACGGCGTGTGCTTTGGCGACTCTGGCGGACCGATGATGGTCATCGCGGAAGATGGGACCGTCCGCATCGCCGGCGTTCTCTCCCACGGCGACAGCTCCTGCGTGGGCCAGGACAACTACACGCGCATCGACAGCTACCGCGACTGGATCGAGGGCTACACGGGCCCCACGGTGATCGACGGCGCCCAATGCGGCCAGGTCGGCGAGCAGGGCCGCTGTGTGGACGGCCGCGCCATGTGGTGCGCCAACGACGAACTCACGACGGAGAACTGCGCCACGCGCTGCGGCTGGGACGCCGACACTGAGGGCTTCCGATGCATCGACACCCCGGACCCCTGCCAGGGGATCGACCACTACGGAAGCTGCAACGGCCAGGTGGCTCAATGGTGCGAGAACGGTGTGGTCAAGCGCCGCGACTGCGCCGCCTGCGGCGAGCAATGTGGCCTCAACAACGACGTGGGCGGCTACTACTGCAACGAGGACCCCTGCGAAGGCGTGGACTATTTTGGCCAGTGCGACGGCAACGTCGTCCGGTACTGCAAAGACAACGAGCTTCGGTCCCGCGACTGCGCCGGCGAGGGCCTGCGTTGCACCTGGGTCAGCGACGACCTGGGCAACTGGTGCCAGTAGACGGGGTCGCCCTCGGCCCGAGTGTCTCGCGTCTGCATCTCTTGTGACCGGGGTGGCCGGTTGGGTTGATCGGATGATCGGCGAGACAAATTGTTCGAGGCCGAGGAGGATGGGCGCCGACGGGGTCCCGCCCCGTCAAGCTCGGCCGACGCTGGTATCGGGCAATTTGGCCGTCGAGGGCCGGTCAACACAAGCGGGCACCCCGGTGAAACACGTGCGGCACCCGCGCCACATGTGACGTCTGCGCGCGCCCGATCACCCCGGATCAACCGCGGACCGCAACCAACCAGACGAGCACCGTCGCCAGCACGAGCAGCCCGCCCACCACCCAGACCGGTATGCCGCCCCGGCGAATCCATCGCGCCGCCGTATCCAGCGCAAACCCCGCGAGCCCGCGCCCCGCAAACGCGCGCAGAACGGCATGCATGTCCCAGAACCCGATGCCGGGAGGGCTCACGACCAGGTATTGGGCCGTCCAGCGGTCCGGCCTGAACCGCGCCTTGAAGTTCCGTATCCCCGAGAAATCGTAGAGCGGCCGCAGGTGCTCCCACGAGAAGCGGAAGCAGCGCCGCAGCCACAAGTGTGGGCCAGGCGCGGTGTCCACGCCCGACAGAGGCGCGAGCCCCAGCGTGACAAACTCGTCGCCAGCGGCATGCGCGTCGGCAAGCGCGCGCTCGATCAACATCTCGGCGGTGCCATTTGGCGCGTCCGGCACGCGCAATACGTCCTCCAGAAACCATCCGCGACGCCTGTACACCGGGACCGCCGCCAGGAACCCGACCGCACGCCCGGCGTGGCGAGCCAGGTAGTACCGCCGCTCGTCGGCGTGCGCAAACGGCTGCAGATCCACCATGAACCGCATCACCGACATGCGGCGCGCGTCCAGCCAGCGGCGCAGGACAGCGTCGATTTCCCCGCGAACAGGGCCCTGGAGGTCCGCCGGGGTCACCCTGCCCACCTCCACACCCTTGTTGCGTGCTCGGTTGACCTGCGCGCGCAGGGAGCGGCGCACGGACCCGGCCAGCGTGTAGCCAGCGGGGACCCACTCCGGCTGTTCGCCGATCTGGACCCAGCTCGCCGGAGCGCCGGCGCGAGCCAGAACCTGGGCGAAGTCCGGGTCGGTGCAGAAGAACAAAGCGCGGTGCCGCGCCGCGCCACAATCCTCCAGAAACGCGCGCGCGACTGCGCCCTTCTGGTCTGGTGCGCACACGGGCGGCCCGGCGACCACCCGGCGCCGCCCTACCTGCAGGTAGGCGACGACCGCGTCGTCACCAAACCAGTAGCGCAGCCCGTCCTCGAGGATCTGGAAGGAGGTCGAGTGGTGTCCATGGCGGCGCAGAACAGCGAGGGCTCGGTCGCTGTCAGCGGACACCGAGCGCCTCAGCAAAGCGGGCTATGTCCGCGTCTGTGGTGTGGAGATGCGGGGCGACACGCACGGCATCTCCACGGACGCTGACGTAGATCTGCGCGGCACGCAGCCGCTCCGGGAGGCCCGGAGGCAGCCCGTCCGTGAACCGAAGACCCAGGATGTTGGGGCTGCGCAGATGGGCCGGGGCGGCGACCGCTCCGTGGGTCCGTACGGCGTCCTCGATCTGCGCGGTCCGCGCGCTGAGGTAGGCCGCGACTTCGGCCACGGACCAGGCCAGCAGCTGCTCAAGCGCGGCGATCGCCATCGGCAAGAGCACCGGGTTGCTGCGCTGGCCAAAATCAAAGCGGCGGGCGCCCGGGGCGAAGTCGTCTCGGTAGTCGACCAGCTCCGCGAACACCTCGCTGCGCTCGCGGGTGATCCAATTGTACTCGAGCGGAACGCCGCCGTGGTGCTCGGGCGCCGCGTAGACGTAGGCCAGGCCGTACGGCCCCATCAGCCATTTGTACGCGGCAGCGACCAGGAAATCCGGCCGGATCGCCGCCAGATCCAGCGGGTTTGCGCCGAGAGACTGGGTCGCATCGATTACGAGCCGCGCCCCTACCTGCCGGCAGCGCGACCCGACAGCAACGAGGTCCACCAGGCTGCCGTCGGTCCAGTGGCAATGCGAGATCGCCACCGCCCCCACGCCAGCGTCGATGGCGTCGAGCACCGCCGGCGTCCAGTCCCCATCGGCGGGCCGCGCTACGGTCCGGACCCGAGCCCCACATTGGCTCGCGCGCGCGCGCCATGGGTAGACATTGCTCGGAAACTGCTCGGCCAGCAGCACGACATCGCGCCCCGGGCCGAGGGGTGTATTGGCCGCTGCCACCCCAATCCCGTAGCTGACCGATGGCGCAAACGAGACACAGTCGGGCGGCGCTCCCACAAGCTGCCCAAACAGCGTCCGCAAGCGCTCGCCGTCTTCAAAGAAGTCGGAGGGACCGATAGCCCACGGTGCGGCCCGTCGTTCCAAACCGGACGCGCCCGCCTCGCGCACCGCCCGGAGAGGGGGGGCCAGAAAGGAAGCGTTGAGGTAGACGACGTCGTCGGGCACCTCAAAGAGGTGGCGGTGGGCACTCACGGCTTTGCTGTCCGCGCCACGCGAAATCCAAGGTACGGCTTGCGGTAGTCCGGCAGGTTGTACTCGCGCTCGGCAGACCGAAGGTAGCGGCTTGGGCTCACGTAGCCGCCGCCCCGAAATCCGCGGTACGAGTCCTTGCTCGCGGGCCCCATGGGGTTGACCGTGTGGGCTGTGGGGTAGAGGGCGTACGCATCCCAGACCCACTCGTACGCGTTGCCGCTCATGTCGTAGATCCCCCAGGCGTTGGCTGCCTTCAGGCCCACACCGTGGAGCGTCTTGTCGCTGTTGCGGTTGTACCAGGCCACTGAGTCCGCCGGACCGTACATCGCGGTGCGCGTCCCGGCACGGGCGGCGCGCTCCCACTCGGCTTCCAACGGCAGGCGGTACCCCTCACAGGCCAGACCCGAGAATCCAACCTCCTTGCACTCCAGATCCACGCCCGGCGCGCCCTGGCATCCCTTCATCGAGTAACATTCGTCGAGCCCCTCTTTGGCGGACCGGGCGTTGCAGTACCACACCGCGTCAAACCAATTGACGTTCGTCGCCGGGCAATCCCCACCGCACTCGACCTGCCTCCAGGGTACGGAATCCGCGTGCTCCGACCACTCAGACCGCGTGACCTCGGTCTTGGAGATGAAGTACGCGTTGGTCAGGGACACGGGGTATTCGTACTCGTCCACAAAGCTTCGTCCCTGCTCGGATGGCGGGCTGCCCACAAGGAATCGGCCCGGTTGCACCAGGGCAAAGCCGTCGGGGGAGGGCACGATGACCTCCTCAAACTTCACGACGCTGGTGTCTCCCGTCGGCACGTCCGATGCGAAGGCGAAGTAGCGAAAACCCAATGTGGCCCCAATCAACAGCACGAGCACCACGCTCAGGGCGATGGCAGGCGTGTGGCTGACCGGCCCGGACAACTTCGGCGGTGGGGCGGTCGCGCGCTCGTCAATCTGCTTGACCGCCGCGCTGGCCATGGAGCTTGCGCTCTCCTCGGGCGGTTTGCCTTCCAGCTCGTCCAGCGCCGCCGCGACATCCCCGGAGTCGATGTCGCGCGCCATGGCCTCCATGGAGTCCGGGGTGAAGAACCCCGCGGGCCCCGCAGTCGCCAGACTTGGCTCGGCCTCCATGGAGCCGAGGCTGCCCATGACGTTGTCGAGCGCCTCGTCGATCGACAGCTCCGCCGAGTCCATCTTCTCGGGTTTGTGGAGCGCTCCGACCGCGCCAGACTGGGACAGGCCTTCCGGCGCCTCTTCAACCTCGGGTTCTGGCGGAGGCGGCGCGCGGTGGACGTGAAACACCTCGGAGAGGTCGCCGGCCTTGAGCGCCTCGCGCAGCGCCCCCGCGTTGGCATAGCGCTCCGTGGTCTCGCGGGCCAGAGCCTTCCGGATCACCGCTCCGAGCGTGCCCTCGAGCAGCGCCTCGGGCACGTCGAGCTTGCCCGCGTAGTGCGCCATCATGCACTGCTGGGGGTTCTCTGCGCCGACCACCGGCCGGCCAATGAGCGCCTCCACCAGGATCAGCCCCATCTGGTAGACGTCCGTCTGCGGCACGCGCACCTTGGCCTTGATGCACTCGGGCGCGATGTAGCGCATCGTCTGGAGGCCCGCCGCCTCGGGCTTGAAGGGGTCCAGCGCGTAGCCCGTGGCGCAGAGGCGCTCCTTGTCGCCCTCCACAGACACCAGCAGGTTCTCCGGCCTCAGGCCACCGTGCACCAGGTCCTGCCGGTGCAGCTGTGACACGGCCTCCAGCACCGGGCTGAGC
This sequence comes from uncultured Pseudomonadota bacterium, assembly GCA_937890335.1. Classification (GTDB taxonomy): domain Bacteria; phylum Myxococcota_A; class Bradymonadia; order Bradymonadales; genus CALBXO01. The sequence goes on from CALBXO010000369.1 coordinate 19,201, forward strand.
AATTTGATGGCCAGCGCGGGGTGCAGCAGACCACCGTCGGCGATGTCCGTGGCCAGGCTGCGGCTGCCCAGGTAATCGCTGACGACAAACGGGTGTTCGCCGCCTTCGAGCAACCCAAAATCCAGGATCGGGACCAGGTTGGGATGGGGCATCTGCGCGATCTTATGCGCCGCCTGAAGCAGCGCCGAGCGCCCCGGCTTGTCGTCCGCCAGGCCTTGGAAGACCCGCACGGCCACCAGCCGCCCATCCTGCAGATTGCGGCCCTCGTACAGGCTGGAGGCAGAGCCTTCCGCCAGCACGCGATTGATCTCGTGCTGCGCACCGATTGCCGTACCGGCCCGGAGTGTGTTCTGGGAAGCGCCCCCCATACCCCTACCTTCCTACGGGATGGACCGAATTCCAATAGATCAAAACGGTCCGGGGACCCAGCAAGCGTGGAAGCCCGGCGGGACCCGAACGGGTAGCTCCACCGTCGCGACCGGTCCGGCGGAGACGTCCCGCGCGTCCAGTACCACGAAATCGCTGCGCCCCGCCCGGCGGTCGTGGACGAAGGTCATCAGCCAGCCGTCGTCCTCGGACTCCCCGGTGTCGCGCGGCGCAAAGACAACCTCACCTCCAAACCGATGGGCCCCGTAATCGTACGCCTCCGACGTCCCAGACTGCGTGTCGTATTTGATCACTCCGTCAAACATCAGCTGCGGCTCCGACGCGATCCGTGGGTTGTAGCTGTACCGCGTCGGGACGCCGAGCAGGTCGTCGTTCATGCGCGGAAACTCCGACGGCCGATCGTCGAGGCGCTCCTCTTTGACATCGCCAGTGACGAGGTTGAACCGCCACTTGTGCAAGAATGGTTGCAGCTGAAGGAAGTACAGCCGCGGGACCTCTCCGGCCCAATCGCCCGTGGGCATGGGGTTGTCCACGCGGCATGCGATCAGCACCACCTCATCGCCTTCCTCCCACGCGTTGATCGTGTGGTAGATGTAGCAGGGTGGGCACTCGAACCAGCGCACATCCGTCCCGTCACTGTCGCGGGGCATGATACCAAACCGAGACGGCGTCGTGTCGTCAAAGGCGATCTTGCGCTTGCCCTTGCGCATCGCCTGCGGGTCCCAACCCAGCGGCAGGTCCAGCAAGATCGTGTGATTCTGCGTGATCGCCAGGTCGTGCAGGATGCGCGGAGCAGGAATCTCGATGGGCACCACCGAGATCAGCTCCCCCTTCGCGGACACACGCCCGTACTGCAGAAACGGCGGCTTGAAGAAGCTGAAGTCCATGAAGACCATCTCGCCCGTGCGAGGATCCACCTTTGGATGGGCGGACATGCCGCAGTCCAGACGCCGCCCAAACTCCGCAACGCCGACCGTGTCCAGCTCCGGCACGCTGATCTCGTACGGGTCCCCGCCCAGCCACCACAGCGAGAGCAACTTGCCGGCGTGGTAGACGAGGTCCGTGTTGGACGTGTTCTTGATGGGGCCGCCGGGAAGGTCCATGCGCACGGGGTCCAGAATGCCGGGCCACTGCGCAGCCCCGACACCACCCTCGTGCTCGAACGACCGGGTACGGACCCATTTGTTGCGGTACGTGGCCTTGCCGTTCTCCACGTGCAAGCCGTGGATCATCCCGTCACCGTCAAACCAATGGTACCGACCGAGCGGCTCAAACTGCGGGTTGGGGCTGTTGCGGCAGAACATGCCCGTCAGCTCGCGCGGCAGCTCACCGTGGACGGTCAGGTTCTCCGCGACGACTTCCTCATGAACCGGTGCGAACTGGTCCGAGAGATAGCCACGATCAAATGTGTCCAGGAGGGCCTGAACCTGGTCTTGTTGCACGTACGAACTCCGCTTGGCACGAGGGCGCCGCGGATGCTACCACAGCCCCCTATGGCCCGCATCCCCTATCCCCCCACCCCGCCCGAGGACAGCGCTGCGCTGCTCCGGAAGCTGCCAGACCTGAACATCTTCAAGATGCTGTCCTGGTCACCGCCCGCTCTCGACGGGTTTGTCCGGATGGGCAGCGGGCTGCTCTACAAGGGCTGCCTCGACCCGGTCCTGCGCGAGATCGTGATTGTTCGTGTCGGCCATCTCTGTGGGTCCGAGTACGAAGTTCGGCAACATGAACACACCCTCCGGGCACTGGGCGCTCATCCCGACGTCGTCGCGGCGATCCCCGCCGGGGCCGACGCCGTGACAAGCGCAGACGACTCGCTGCACGCCGCGACCGGGCGAGCCTTGGAGCTGGCAGACCTCATGGTCAGCGGACAGGAGTGCGCCGAGGTCGCCCAGGCGCTGCGCGACGCGCTCGACGAGCGTGCCCTGGTCGAACTTACGGTGACCATCGGCTACTACTTGATGGTCAGCCGCGTCCTGACCACGCTGGACGTAGACATCGAGGACGAAGATGCCTTCCTCAACCTGTAGACTGGCCCTGTGCCTCCTGATCCTCACGCTGACCGCCTGCGGCGACGAGGGGGCCACCGGACCCGCCGCTGTGGGCCCCTGTGGTACTGCCGAGGCGTCCGCGTCCGTGCGCGGGCAAGTGGCCGTCCCGGCGTGCAACGAGACCCTCGTCGGCGCAGAAGTCGAACTCTACGACGAGCTCCTCCTGGGCAAACTGAGCACCGGCACCACCAACGCAGACGGTGAGTTCTCTCTGCCATTGCCGGCGGATGGTCGCTACATCCTCCTGGCCGGCAAAGGCCCCTACAAAGGCCGATCCGACGTGTTTGCCGTCGCTGGAACCTGTCCCTACCAGGTCATTGTGGTCCAATGACCGACGAAAAGCAGGCGGGGACCGCAGCGCCCGCGAAGCACACGGACTCTCCCGCCGACACCGAAGCTCGGTCCCCCTGGCGTGTCGGCGCGCTCATCGCCGCTGGCGCCGTCGCCACCGTCACGATGGTCATCGGGCTCGGGTCCGCGGGACTGGAGGGCGGCCACGAGTACACCGACCAATGGCTTTATTGCGCGGGCGCGCGCGCGCATGAGCGCTCGCCAACAGTGTGGATCGAGCCCGACGTGGGCGAGAGCGGCCTCGCGACGGAGGCGCTGTACCGCGAGGTCTCCAAAACGCACAGGGTCTGCACCCGCGACCGGCGCGGGCTCGGACGGGCCGCTCCGCGCACCGCCGGCACACCAACCGCCGAGGTGCTCGCCAAGGAGCTCCAGTCCTTGCACAGCCTGGCCGGCGAGGACGGGCCATTCGTGTTTGTTGGGCTCGGTGCGGGCGCTCTGACCCTCAGGGCGTACGCCGCCGACCACCCCGCCGCGGTCCTGCACACCATCGAAGTGGACCCTCCACAGGGCCAGATCCCCTTCCACCCCGATCGCGCGGAGTTCCTCGCCGGCTTGCCACCGGACATCCGCAGGGAGTTCGATGCCCTGGCGACCACGCTGGAGTCGCCGCCTCCCGCCGCGCCCTCCACCGTCGCCGCAACCGCGGACAAGCTCAGCAAGACGCCGGAGGCGCTCGTCACCCTGATCCAACAGGCCGCCGGCCAGTAACCGGACCCAACTTGTGGCTTGCTCGCGATAAATCCCTTTGTGGACCCTTGCGATCCGCGGTGGTGGGGGCCATGTTTGGCCAGTACGGTTTTTTGGGCTCTGCTGTTGTTGCGGGATGTCTCGAGACAAATCGGAAAAGAACGCCAGCGCTGAGGCCGCAGACGGTCCGGCGTCATTCGGTGCCACCCCAGGGCCGCGCGCGGGCTTCGCCGCCGCGCAACGAAACCAACTTCTCCCCGTTCAGATGAAGGCCGCAGGCCCGTCGCCCACGTCCGAGGCCCACACGGCCGCGACGCAGGGCGTATCGGGCGCGCCAGCTGCGCTGCCGCACGGCGAGCAGATCCAGCAAGCCTTTGGACACCACGACGTCTCGGGTGTCGGCGCACACACCGACGGCGCCGCCGCAGACGCCAACGACGAGCTCGGTTCCCACGGCTACGCCATGGGCGAGAGCGTGGCCTTCGCCCAATCCCAGCCCGACCTTCACACCGCCGCCCACGAGGCGGCCCACGTCGTTCAACAGCGCGGCGGCGTTGCCCTCAAAGGCGGCGTCTCGGAGCCGGGGGACCCCTACGAGGACCACGCCGACGCCGTCGCCGACGCCGTCGTGGCTGGAGAGAGCGCCGAGGGACTCCTCGACACCATGGCCCCCGCGGGCGCCGCCTCGGCGAGCCCCGGCAACGTCCAGCAGGACCCCAAGGGCGGGACCGACAAGCTGCCGGCCAAAAAGAGCGTCACCTGGGCCGGCGACACGTTCGACGTAACCTTCTCCACCAAAGGCTCCGGCAGCTGGGACCGCAAGGTCGTCTTCACTGTCGTCTACACCGGCAAACACCTCGTCCAGTTTGAGTCCGACAAAGAGAAAAAACTCGAGACGGACATCGGCTCAAAGGCGCTCGACGCCAAGGCCACCGTCGGCGAGAACGCCATCTCACTGGACCTCTATGGCGACGGCAGCCGCATCGTCACTCTGTCCGACAAGGGCGGCCCATACGAGTACGACAAGAACAAGAACGCCCACCACCTGAAGCTCACAAAGGACGGCAAGTTCGCCATGTCGGCGTCGACGCTGTTCATCATCAAAGAGCTGACCCCGGCCAAGAACGACGACAAACCCGCGGTAGACAGCACCCAGCCCAAGCAAGACACCGGACCCGAGGTCGAGGCGTCCTCCCATCTCAAACTCACGGTGGGCCGCACACCGTTTGAGGTCTGGTGGGAGAAGCACCGCGTCGGCCTGCTGTTCCACGTCAAATACGTCGGCCCCAACTGGTGCCCCGTCGCGGACCAGAAACTCCTCGTCGGGCGCGACGCGCCAGCGGGGGACCCAAAGCTTTCGCTGCTGAGCAACACCGGCGGTCTCGCGCACTTCGACCTGGACGGCGATGGCGTCGCCGACTACTCGCTCAAGCAGGCGGTCAAGCACGAGGAGGCCAAGGACACCTCCAAACACCCCGAGCGAAGCTTCCGATTCGACCTGCTCGACAAGAGCGGCAAGATGGTCAATTGGACCGCCCACCTCGTGCGCGGTCCCATTGAGGCGGAGGAAGGAAAGGGCCAGGGCGTCAACTTGCCGGCCCCGACACCGCTCGACCTGACCTTCAACGGCGACCCTTTCAAACTGCGCGCCCGCCGGATCGGCGACACCAACGACGTCATGGTGGACTTTGAGTACACCGGCAAGGAGCAGATCAACCGCAAGAAGAGCAGCCTGCGGGTGCTGCGCGAGGACAAGCTCACCTCCCTCACGCTGAAATCTCTCGTCAACAATGGCCGCGACCTCCAGCTCGATCTCAGCGGTGACGGGAAGGCCGACCTCATCATGGTCCACACCGTGGACGGAAACACCTCCGGTGACGGCCGAAACCAGGTCCGCCAGCATCACTTCCGGCAGTTCGACAAGGACCAGCAGTTCAAAGCGCAGCTCGACTTCTGGGTGACGGGCAAAGCCCAGGTCATCCCCGACAACCAGGACGAGAAGAAGGCGGCGCCGGATACGAACGCGGAGTTCCCCACGACCGCGCCGCCGACGCAGGGCAACAACCCCGGCGAGCGGCCGCGCAACTACCTCAAGAGCGGCGGCCTTACCGAGATTCGGCTCGACGGAGACGGAGACCAGTCCAAGGATCTCGTGGTCCGGGTCAAAAAGCTCGAGGCTCACGAAGGCGGCAGCGCCAAGCGGGCGAAAGTCCAGATCATCCAACTGCTCACCGGAGAGGTGCGCGAAACCGAGTTTGACCTACCCAAGCACGACTTTGGCGGGGAGTGGCTCCCGATGACGTCGGAGGTGACCGACGGCTTTGGCCCCAACGTCATCGACCTGAGCCGCAAGGACAAGCTCAAGATCTACCCGGCGTCTCGGCAGCAGAGTGGGGTCCACTACAAGCTGGAGGCGGCGGGCACGGCCAAGACCCTGACGTTCCCACCCAACACCAACCCGCTGAGCACCGTCGCGTCCACCACCAAGGAGCAATCGGCCGGTGGCATTCACGCCGTGGATCTCAAACTCGGGGCGTTCAACGACAAGTTCCGCGTGACGCTCGACAAGAGCTCCGGCGTGGCAAAACTCGGCATCAGCGCCCTCAACGGCGACAACACCGGCGCCCCCTACACCCTCCCGCTCAAGTCGGGCTGGGGCACGCGGCTCAAAGCGCTCAAGACCGAGGGACTGCACGTCGCGCTCGACCTCAACGGCGACGACAAGGCCGACCTCGAGATCTACGACCAGATGCAGGAGCCGGCCAGCCACGACGGCGGCGGTGACGCGTCCCGGAAGCGCAACCACCGCCTGCGCGTCCGCGGCGCCGCGGTCACGGCGGAGAAGCAGCTCTTCTTCCAGGTCAACCACGGCCACCTCACCGGCGCCGCAGGGGGCAAGGTCGGCAGCGACCAGCAGGTGGTCGACTCCGCGTCCAAAGCCGTGGACAGCCTCAGCGAACAGAAGCGGCTCGGCAGCTTCGCCGAGCAGCTCGCCGCCTACGAGGGCGCGCTGTTCAAGGAACGCAAGGCCGCGCTGGACAAGGGGTACATCAGCCAGACCGTCTACGACGCGTGGGGCGCGCTGAGCATGGACATGGTCATGCTCCGGCCGCAGGTCAACGCCGGCAAGGTCGACCCCAAGCTCAAAACCGAGGCAGCCGCCCACGCCAAGGCCTTCTACGACGCGCTCGCGAATGACACCAAAGGCGAGTGGGTCCGGCGCAACGGTGGACCCGGCGGCCAGAGCCACAACAACCGGTTCACCGGAGACAAGACCATCGGCGCGGGCAAGTCACCGCGGCCCGGCGCCGGCAGCAAGCTGAGCGCCACCATCTCCGGCGGCAATTGGACCCAGGCCTACAACGACTACCAGGGACTCGTCAGCGGACTGGACGCCTACATCGTCGCGCAGCTCGAGCGCAAAGAAGGCAAGAACGACAAGGACACCCAGCGCGCCGGCTACATCGGCGCCATGAAGCGCGAGCTCGGCGGCATCCAGAAGCACCGCCCCCAGAAGGTCCACGCGGTCTTCCATCCGGACGCAAAGTACGCCGAGACCGGGCGCATCGGCGAGGTCCCGCTCCAACTGTACGTCTGGCACGACGGGTCCGAGTGGCACCTCAAGGATCTGACCAACCCGGACAACACGTTCGAAGACACCATCGCCAGCTCCAACACCCGCGAGCCGCCGGCGGAGCTGTTCAAGGAGCTGGACTACAAGAGCCATTTCCCCAAGGGGATCATCCGCTACGAGACGCCCAACGGAACCGGTGGGATGCTGCGCACGACGGAGCGCAAGACCCTCTCGGACTGGCTCACCTACATCGGCCTGGGCGTCGCGGCCATCGGCCTCGGGCTCGCCACATTCGGCACTGGCACCGTCGCCGTCGCGGGGGCGTGGGTGCTCGCGGGCGCCGGCGTCATCAACGCTGCAGCGGCGGGCGCGAGCCTCTACGAGAAGGCCCAGCACGGCAACCTGACCGCCGCATCGGCGGCCCTGGACATCGCCCAGATTGTCGCCTCCCTGGCCGGCGTAGGAGCGATCACGAGCGGGCGCATCGTCGTCCAGGCCGCTGGCGCGGCCGCCAAGGGAAGTCCGTGGGCCGGAAACCTCGCTCGCCTCGCCGGGTTTGCGCAGAAGGCCTACGTTCCGTTGACCGCCACGGCCATCGGCGCCGACGGCATCACCGTCGCCATCATGGGCGCCCACACCCTCAAGCAGCTCGAACAGATTGAGAACGGCTCCGGAAGCCGCCGCGACAAGGACCGCGCCAAGGCTTTGCTGCTGGCCAACCTCGCCGTCGCCGGCGGCCTGCTCGCCCTGTCCATCAAGGGTGACCTTCCCAACCTCAAGGGCGGCCCGGACATCCACGTCGACCTCGTGGACGGCGTGCCCGTGGCGCGGCTCACCGCCGCCGGCGGGCCGCTTCCCAACGGCGGTCCCGCGCCGAAGGCCTGGGTCAAACTCGCGCCCAACATCGAGGTGCCGGCCGGCTCAAACGCACGCCTGGCAAGCACCAAGAAGCTCAAGTTCAGCCAGGAGAACGTCTCCCCGGTGACCGGGGACAAATCGCTGACGCTCGAGGAGCTCACCGAGATCATGAAGACCAGCGGCTGGCGCGGAAACCCGCTTCAGGCCGTAGAGATGCCGGATGGCACGCTGGTCAGTCTGGACAACCGCCGTCTGCTCGCCGCCCAGAATGCCGGGCTGGAAAACGTGCCCATCGCCACCCACAAGGGCAGCGAACCGTTCCCGAGAGACTGGGCCGAGAAGCAGTTCAAGCTCGGAACAGGCATCCGGCGTCTGGACAGTGGCGAGCTCGTCGTTGGCGGCAACAAGGGGGAGGTCGTGTTGGCCAAGGGCCACATCGCGACCACCTATGAAGAGGCAGTGCTGATCCGGTCCGCCAACCAGGGCAAGATCAAGACCGGGCCCGACGCAGGCACAAAGTTCCCTCTGGGTGGCTCCCACGCGCAGCCACGCGTCAAACCCCCCGCGCCTGGCCCGACCCGACAAGGGCAAGCCTCCAGGACTGCCGGCGCGGTGGAGGAGGCGCGCGGCGCCAATGGCGGCAAACTGCCAGACGAGGCTGTGCAGGCCATCATGAAGGGCCTGCCCGACGCCAACATCGACCCGGGCGATCCCCTCGGCGGCATCGCCCGCTACCTGGCAGGCGAGCTCAAGGTGCCCGCCGGCGAGATCAAGGTCACCCTGCTGGGCGGGGGCTACTCCGGGGCGGGCGTCTACAGCGTCAAGCACAAGGACAAGGTCATTGGCATCTTCAAGGTCTTCCGGGACCAGGCGGAGATGCTGCGCGAGGTAGCCGCGCTCAAGCGCATCGCTGACCTGGACCTGCAAACCCTGAAGCCGGTAGCGCTCGGAAGCCTGGGCAACACCGGAGGCGGCCGCGGCGTCGGACTCATGGAGCCGGCCAAGGGCGACTTTGTCGTAGATACGATGAAGAAGGTCACCGGCCTCGAGGGCGCAGCCCGCGCCGAGGTTCTCGTCAAACTGCAAGCGGACGTGGGCGCGGTGGGCAAAGGGCTCGGCGAGCTGGCCGAGGCGAGCAAGGGCAAGGGCAACGTCAGCGGCGCGCAAAAGGCCACCGAGATCGGCTTCTTCGAGAAGCGCTGGCAGAGCATCATGTCCACGGCCAAGCCGGACGGCCGCCCGGCCATCTCCCCGCGCGAACAGGCCCAGCTGCGCGCCAAACTCGACGACGCACTGCGCGACTTCAAGAACGCCGACGTCCCCACGGCCATCGCCCACGGCGACGCCCACGGCGGGAACTTCTCGGTCGACAAGAAGGGCGGCGTCCACACGATCGACGTGGAGACGCTCTTCCGGTCCGTGGGGGCCGACGGCAAACCGGTGGCCAACATGGCCACCGATGTCGGACGCTTCAACGAATGGATCGCAATCACCGGTCTCCAGCAGGGAATGAGCCCCTCGGAAATCAAGAAGCTCCAGGACACGTTCCTTGATGGGTACTTGAAGGCCTCGGGGGCGGCGCGAGGCACCGGTGACGCTCTCACACGGGCGCGAAAGTTCTACGAGCTCAACTTTGCGTCCGTACAGCTCCAGACCGACATGACCGACAGCGCCGGAAAACTCATTACGGGGTTCGACCCCAACACCAGCGTGGGCATGAAACGCCTCAAAGCGCTGCTGGGACTCTAGCCGATGCATTGGGAAGAGGTCTTGCACATAGCGGCCACCACGCCCGACGCGCGGGCTGGACTGCCCGACATCGAGACCCTGCTGGTCCGCGCGGTCGCCGGTCGCTACGAACCCGAGCACGTCGAGGCTGTCTTCGACGGTGAGCTGTGGCGCGTACCCTTCCTGACGGCGGTGGAACAGAGCCTGTGGGCCGGTTCACTCCACGCCGAGCAGCTCGGCGCAGCGCGCGCCGTCCTCGTGATCTTTCCCACATTGATGGATCGTTTCCGCGCGATACTCGCCGGGTCCTACATCCCGCCCGACGACGTCAAAGCGGCGCTCCACGATCTCGTCCAGCGCGCCGGCCGAACGCAATCTCCAGACAACAACCCGTCAGGACCCCATTGCCCTCGCTGTGGCTCGCACGAAGTGGACACGCGCCACTCCAACAGCGCGGGCGCGCGCGCGTACGAGGCTGGGTGTGACGCGTGCGGCTACTACGCGGCGTGGCATGAGGACGACCAACCCGTGCATCCCTGGGGGTCCTGATGAGCCTCAGCGACGCGCTCGGCGACTGGTTGACCGACGATGAGCCAGGCGAGCTGCTGCACGACCTGGAGGCGGCCGGACCCGATGGCCAATGGCGCGCCGAGCTGCTGGACAAACACCTGAGCGGGACCAAGGCCCAGCGCATGACCGGGGCCGGCCCCTGGGCAGGGGCGCTGGTGCACCTCGGCGCCCAGCCGCCCACGGACGCGCAGCAGGGCACGCTCTGGTTCGACCCCCGAGAGCTCAGCCTCCACCTCCTGGTGGCGCGCGACCCGTCGGAGGTGCCCAAAGGCACGGACCCCGCACTCAGTTGGCTGGCCACGGAACCGGTCCGGTTCTTTCAGTGGCGCACCTTCCTGGAGAGCGCCTTCATGGAGCGGGTCGGGCAGCCGTCCGACGACTTCATCCCGTTCCTCCCCCGCGACTACCGGGGCCTGGACCTCGCCGCCGCCACGGGAATGTCCGCCCCCGAGGCCCGGCTGTACGCAGTCTGGTTTGGAAAGGCCCTGCCGACGCTCTACGACTGGGAGTGCGCCGCGTTCCTCGGCGAGCACAGGGTCGCGGACATGTGGGACGGGGCCGCGCCGCGCGAGTGGACGGGAGACAGTCCAGGGGACGACGGCTACCGCGTCGCCGGACACCCATTCCACCGCGAGATCAATCCGCTGGACCAGATGGAAGACATCGAGATCGGCAACGAACCCCGCGACGACGATCGCATCCTCTACCCGCGGTCCACGCGCAGCCCGGAGATTGGCCTTCGCACGCGGGTCATCGTGCAGTTTGGTCTCATGACGGAGCTCTCGCCGGAGGGCGCCACGGAGCACGGACACCAGTTGGTCGCCCCCGCCCGCCGGTGACCGGCCACCCCGCCGACGCCGCCGCAGCCTCGCCTTGAGAGAGGCGCCCGACCCATTGACGAGCCCGCACGCCTCCACACAAACCGTCGCGACTTGACCGCGGTCGGCCCAACCCCTACCTGTACGCCCATGGACCGGATCCGCATCGTATTTGTCTGCCTCGGAAACATCTGCCGCTCGCCGCTGGGCGAGGGGCTGTTTCGTCACAAGGTGGACAAGGCGGGGCTCGCACACGCGTTCGAGATCGACTCCTCCGGCACCAGCGCCTACCACGTGGGCGAGCTGCCAGATCCGGGCAGCATTGCAGTCGCCCGCAAGCATGACATCGACATCACGGACCAGCGGTCACGGCAATTTGTGGCCGACGAGGTGCTGGACTGGGACTATGTCGTCGCCATGGACGACAGCAATAGGCGCAACATCATGCGTCTGATTGACGGCGACGTAGACGCGATCCGCGGCAAGCTCTGGCTCATGCGGAACTTTGAGTTTGAAGAAGACGGCTCCGGGGACGACGACGGCGTACCCGACCCGTGGGGCGGAGGCCGGCGCGGCTTTGACGACGTCTACGACATCGTCGACCGGTCTTGCACCCACCTCCTGGCCCACATCCGGCGCAAGCACAACCTGTAGTGGTGACGCAATGAGCACGCCCAATCTGGAAAAGAAGATCTCGCGCAAGATGGCGCAGGCCAACGCCGACTACCAGCTGATCGAGGAGGGCGACCGCCTCATGGTCGGCGTCAGCGGTGGCAAGGACTCCTGGGTCATGCTGCACCTGCTTCGGCGGATGCAGAAGATCGCGCCGATCAAGTTCGACATCCTCGCCTTCCACCTGGACCAGGGGCACCCCGGCTTCCCGACGCACCTGCTGCGCGACCACCTGGAGGCCGAGGGCTTTGAGTACGTCATCCACAGCGCGGACACCTACTCCATCGTCGTGGACAAGCTCAAACCGGGGCAGACCACGTGCTCGCTGTGCAGCCGCCTGCGCCGCGGCATCATGTACACACAGGCCGAGAAGCTCGGCTGCAACAAGATCGCGCTGGGGCACCACCGGGACGACATTGTCGAGACCCTGATGCTCAACATCTTCTACGCCGGCCAGCTCAAGGCCATGCCACCCAAGCTCTTCAGCGACTCGGGCCGCAATATGGTGATTCGTCCGCTGGCCTACTGCCCGGAGAAGCTCATCGAAGAGTACGCCGCTGAACAGGGCTACCCCATCGCCCCTTGCACCCTGTGCAGCCGGCAGCCGGACCTCCAGCGCGATGTGATGACGAGGCTGCTCGACGAGCTCGAGCTCAAGCACCCCGACGTGCGCGCGGTCGCGTTTGCTGCCGCTGGCAACCTGGTCCCCACGCACCTGCTCGACCGGAACATCTACGACCCGAGCACCGCTGGCGTCGCGCCCGTCTCCCACGACGAGCTTCTCGACTCCCTGCCGGTCTGAGGTACCCTGAGGCGCGCGCCTGACGGACCAGGAAGGTCCGAACTACACGGAGACACCATGGAAGGGATTCTGAGAACGGTTGCCGCCGCTGCGGTCGTCGCAGCCTTGCTCGCAGTCGCAACACCCGCCGCAGCCAAGACACCAAAAGAGTACACGATCGGATTGGGCGTGGTCCTCGGCGAGCCGACGGGTCTGACGGCCAAGCACTGGTTTGACGACACCCACGCGCTGGACGCGCACCTGAGCTTCGACTTCACAGACGAGGCCTTTGCCGTCTCCAGCAACTACCTGTTCCACTTTGACGTGCTGCAGCTGCGCACGGACGCCGTGGAGCTCCCGCTCTACGTGGGCATCGGCGGCAAGCTGCTGTTCGATGCGGACGATGAACAGGGCAACAAGAGGGCGGACAAGGACGACGACTTCCTGTCCCTCGGGGCCCGCGTTCCTTTTGGTGCCGATCTGCTCTTCACGCGCATTCCGCTCGAGGTCTTCATCGAGGTGGGCATTGGCGTGCGGCTCATCCCCGCGACCCGCCCGGACCTCGATGGCGGCCTGGGCGTCCGCTACTACTTCTGACCACCACTGCCGCGGGGTTGCACCACCGAGGCTTCCCGCCCGGACGCCACGACGCCTGCGGCGCCCAGGCGTCAGGGGGTTCGCAGGACCATCGGCATCCCGTGTTTGGAGCGCAGGGTCACGTTGGCGTCGAACTCGATGGGGTGATTGTCCTTGAGCGCCATGCGCACTCCCTGGACCATCATCGCCAGCAGAAGCTTGGCCTCCATCGTCGCAAACCGGTCCCCGATGCACTTGCGCTGGCCCAGGCTGAAGGGCATGAACGCGTGCCGCGGCACAGACTCGATCCGCTCGGGAAGGAAGCGATCGGGATCGAAGGCCTCAGGGTTCTCCCAGAAGTCCGGGTGCCGGTGGGCGGACCACGTGGACAAGATCAAGTAGGCGTCCTTCGGGACGTGGTAGCCGGCAAGCTCCGTGTCCTCCAGCGCGTTGCGCGCTACCATCGGGACCGGTGGGTAGAGCCGGAGTGACTCCTTGAGCACCCGGTCCAGGTACTCCAATTTGCCCAGATCCATGACCGTCGGCGTGCGCCCGCCGAGCACTTCGTCGAGCTCCGCCCGCAGACGCCGCTCGACCTCCGGGTGCTGCGAGATCGCATAGAGCGTCCAGGTCAGGTTCGTGGCGGTCGTCTCGTGCCCCGCCAGGAACATGGTCATGGCCTCGTCGCGCAGCTGGAGGTCCGTCATGCGCTCGCCGGTCTCCTCGTCCTGCATGCCCATGAGCATGCCGAGCAGGTCGTCTCCGTCGCCGCTGGCGCGCCGCTCCTCGATGATCCCCAGCACCACCCGATCCAGGGTCTCAAGGGCGCGCTTGAACCGCAGGTTCCGGGGCGTGGGTACCCACTCGGGCATGGACCAAGGCGTCCTCGTCCGGTACCCGACCTGCCCCAACACCACGCCGACAGCCTCGCCGACCTCAGCCGCCTCGCCGGTGACATCGACGCTCAGGAGCGTCTCACCGACAATGCGCAGCGTCAGCGCCATCATCTCCGCCTGGATGTCGATGGGGTCGCCGCTGGCGATGGTCCCGGCCCACGACGCGAGGCGGTCCTCCGTCGCCGTGGTCATCATATCGGCCCAGCCCTCGATGCGCTTGCGATGGAACGCGGGGTTGGCGATGCGGCGCTGCCGTTTCCAGAAATCACCCTCGCTTGTGACAAGCCCAAGGCCCACCACCTTGCGCATCATCCCGTAGCCTCGGGTGTCCTTGCCGTAGAAACGCGGCGTGCCGCGCACGAGCACGTCGCGCATGTGGTCCGGGTGCCGCGAGAAGACCAGGAATTTGCCGAACGCCGGGGCGCGAACGAGCTCCCCATGCTCCTGGCAATACCGCGTCACAGTGGTCAACGGATCGCCGGCCATGTCCTTGGCAAACCCCACCGAACTGATGGGAACCACAGGGATCTGCTGAAGCGATTCGGGGCGTACAGGGGCCGTCAAGGCTTGCGTTGTCATTTGCTCGTGTCCATCCATTCTGGTACGACCCAAATGTGAGGAATCCTTCAGGTTTCAGCAACTCGCGTTTGCATTCAGGTTCACCATGACACAGCTCGACCCCCGCCGTAAGCCGCGCCAATCACGTTCGCGCGCAACAGTGGACGCAATCCTTCAGGCTACCGCTCAGGTTCTGGTTCGGGATGGCTACCAGAAAGCGACCACAAACCGCATCGCGGAGCGGGCTGGTGTCAGCGTCGGCACGCTCTACCAATACTTCCCCAACAAGGACGCGCTGGTCGTGGCGCTGTGCGAACAGCACTCCGACGAGATGATGACTCTGCTCTCGGCGTCCATCGCGGAGCTTCAGGACGCCACCGCCGAGCGGGCCACCCGCGTCATCGTCCGCGCCATGCTCCAGGCCCACGCGGTCAACCCAGAGCTGCACGAGGCCATCATCTCCAACCTGCCCAAGGAGAAGCAGTTCGAGCAGATCCTGGCGGTGAACGCGCAAGCCGAGGCCATGGTCCGCGTGTTCCTGGAACACCACCGCGAACGGCTGGCCACCGACAACATCGACATGGCCGCCTTCATCGTCGTCAACACGGTAGAGGCCCTGACCCACGCCGCCGTGATCGAACGCCCCGACTTCCTCGGCACCGAGGAGCTCGTGGACGAAATCACCCGCCTGATCTGCCGCTACCTGCTCAAGTAGCAAGCTCTCGAAACACCGGCTGGCGCGCACGACCCGAACGGCCAGCCACGGGAGAGCGGACCATGGCACCCAACCCTGAGAACAAGGCAGCGTGGGCGGCGCCAGGACAGCGCGGGCTCAAACCAACGTCGGCGTGGGAACGCGGACCGAGAGCAGGCCGCAATAGACGTTCTCGAGGACGACTTCTCCCGTGACGGGATTTCTTACGCGGCTCAAAAAGCCCCGGTCGTGGGAACCCAGGGCGATCAGGTCCGCCCCCATGGAGGTCGCGTGGTCGGCCAGGGTCCGGCCTGGACCTTCCGAGACCAGGTGACGCGCAACCAGTTTGCACCTCGGATCGGGGAGCTCTCGCGCGCACCAAGACGCCAACTTGATCTCTTCGGTCCGCTGCGAACGAACCCCCTCCGTCCCCGCCATGATCTCGACCTCGCCGGGGTCCGAGCTGACGTGGACCACCTCGATCGACGCTCCAAAGGCGGCCCCAATCTGATCCGCAGCGCGGTACGCAGCAGCACATTGGGACGTGTACGCACAGCCCACCACGATGGAGTTGATCTCCGGCCGCATGCCTGGTCCCACAACCAAAACAGGCACGGGCGAGCGGCGCAGCAACTGCGTCGCCGTAGACCCGAGCAGCCACTTCTGCAACGTGGTCTTGCTGGAGGCGGCGATGACCACAAGATCCGCCTGCCGGTCCCTGCAAAGCCCAATGAGCCTCGACGCTGGCAGTCCGATGGCGGTCGCAATCTGGGTCGACGCCCCATGCAGCCGCTTCAAGCGTAAGCTCTGCGCCTCAAGGCGGTCGTGCGCGTCTGTGAAGTCGCGGCCAGCCTCCGCGGCCACGTGGACCATCGTGACAGTGGCGCCCGCTGGCTTCGCCAGGACGACAGCGAACTCGACGGCGCGCTGCCCTTCCTCCGAAAAGTCCGTCGCGACCACAATGTGTTTCACACCAACCCCCACAGCTTTGATCTCGTCACTGTCGGTCTGCATGATCCGGGCCACGCGCTCGCCCGCTGGCGCGCGCCGCCCGTTCCATGGTGAAGACAGTCCACAGAGCCCGCATTCCACAGGCCAAGCCCGGGTAGAATACGACCGTCGCAAACACGATGAGCCCCCAGGAGGACCAGGGCGCCGTGAGCGCACGGGTGTCGAGGCCGCAATAGGCAGCCAGGGCCAGGTACGGGATGCCCCAGACAACGGTCTGCGCCCACGCCTCCGGGATGCGCCGGTCGCGGCGGGCGACGACGGCGGCGATGCCAAGACCCACCAGCGCCAGGACAGCCGTCTCCGCGGTGAACCCAATCTCGCCCCGCGGGATGCTCCAACTCCACCGGTAGCCGAGCACGACGTAGCCCGTGGCAAACACCAGGCCGTAGACCGCGGTCGGGACAAAATCGCGCCACTGAAGGGCAATCCATCGCCGCGAAAAAATCGCGCCGAGTAGCAGGAGGAGCGCGGCGCCGATTCCCCACGCGGCCCGAGTCAATGGATCCGGGGCCTCGGGAGCTTGCCAGCTGATGGAGTAAGCCAGGCCCATCAGCGCGCCGATGCGCGGCGCCGCGGCCGTCATCGGCATGGGCGCTCCCACCCCTGCGCTGGCCCGAGGTCCAACCGCCAGAAACGCGGCCCGGACCACCTCCGGTTCCGTGCCACCGTGTCCGCCCCGGTCCAGATGCCCATGGTCTGAGAGGACGACCAGTGTGTCGCGCCCAAAATCCAATTGGCGCACGACGCCCGCCACCACCGCCTCGGCCCGGTCCACCGCCGCAGCATATTCGGCAGAGGCCGCCCCGTAGCGGTGGCCCGCGGCGTCGACGTCCTCGAGGTAGATCCACACCAACGCCCCGCCATCCGGGACCAGGACGCCCGCGGGCGCAGCGACGTCATCGGTAGGCGCAACCCCAGCCCCAGTATGCGAAACCACATTGCCGGTGAGAGGTACCGCGTCACGCGGCAAGGCCAGCAGCTCCCGGAAGGGGCGGAAACCCCGGTCCTGGTAGTACACGCCAAGGCCCGCCCTCCGGGCCTGCTTGGACACAGAGGGTAGCTGCGGCGCGGTAAAGTCATCGCTGTTGATCCGAACCCCGTGTACCTCGGGCGGAAGCCCGGTGCCGATGGTCGTGATGCCGGGCCATGTGAAGGAGGGGAAGCCCGTCAGCATAGGCCTCCCCTCGCCGCGCTCTGCCAGCTGGGCAAACGCGGGGCGCGCCATCGCGTAATCCCACCCCAAACCGTCCAGCACCACGACGACGGTTCGGCCCGACGCCGACACCTTCGGAGATGCGGGAGACACCTCCTGCACACCTGCGGGGGGCAGATTCATCCTGCCCAGGTACATCATGTGCCCGTGAAAGTGGCCCGCAAGCCCCACGGACAGGCACGCCAGCGTGACGGCCCACGCCGCCCGGCGGGTCATCGCTCCAATCCCGCGGTGGGCGTCCGTTCCGGGCGCCGCAGCGCCGGAGCGCCTACCAAAACATGATGAAGTACTGGCGACCCGACGCCGTGAACTCCCACCATTGGTGTTCGATCCATCCGTTCGCCGCCACGCTCACAAGTCCAAGCCAGATCCCGCTGAGCACAACGCCAGCGGGCAAGAGCCAACGGCCCGCACGCCGCGCCCGCGGCGCCGCCAGAAGAGGACCGCACCCAGCCACGAGCAAGACGGGGGTGGTCAGAGCAACCAGGGCCAGCATCAGCGTAGCACCTTGGCCCGCACTTGCGGTCGACGCCGCCAGCGACAGCACCCAGAACATGAGCATGCAAGGCAGGAGACCCATGGCAAAGCCGATCGCGGCCAGCCGCCCCGGCAGCCCCTGGGGCCACAGCCGCGCGATCGCCGCCAGCACGGCGCGAACCGCCCGCGGGGCCAGGGACGAACCGCTCCCCCGCGCCAAACCCAGCGCCTGAACCACGCCGACGGAGACGAGCACCACGGCCAGGACCAGCCCCGCCACCCTCGCCACGTCCGCCACGATCACCTCGGCGGCCTTGCCCAGCAGTCCAGCCAGCGCACCCAAAAGCGCGTACATCGCAGCGCGACCAGCCTGGTAGGTGAGCACCCGCGCCGCCCCGCGCCGCACTCGCACTCCAGCCCCCGGTTCCGCCCCGCCACCGGCGAGCCCCGCCACGATCGGGCCACACATGCCAGCGCAGTGCAGGCTCACCCACAACACGCCCAGTCCCAGCACCTGCAGCATTTGAGGCGACGCTTCCACGGGCTGGCGCAGGAGCAATCCGTGTGCCGGTTCCATTCGATCCACCCCCACTGGATTTGGCACACCCTCTGCTCAGGGGGCGAGCCGGAACAACGAAGGAGAGCCCGTGACAACTACCTCCATGCAAACCGTGCGCTACGACGACCGCATTGTCCGTTGGTTCGTCTGCGCCACCGTCCTATGGGGCATCGTCGGCATGCTCGTCGGCGTGATACTCGCGCTGCAGATGGCGTGGCCAGCTGCCAACATCGGGGAGTACCTGACCTTTGGACGGCTCAGGCCCCTGCACACAAACGCGGTGATTTTTGCGTTCGCGGGGAACGCAATCTTTGCGGCCGTGTACTATTCGACGCAGAGATTGCTCAAGACGCGCATGGCCCACGGCGCCCTGAGCTGGACCCATTTCTGGGGCTGGCAGGCCATCATCGTCTCCGCCGCCATCACGCTCCCGCTGGGCCTGACCCAGTCCAAGGAGTATGCGGAGCTCGAGTGGCCCATCGACATCGCCATCGCGGTCGTCTGGGTCGTCTTCGCGGTGAACTTCTTCTGGACCCTCAAGAAGCGGCGCGAGAAGCACATCTACGTGGCGATCTGGTTCTACATCGCCACCATCGTCACCGTCGCCATTCTCCACATCGTCAACAGCCTCGCCATCCCCGCGGGGCTGTTCAAGAGCTACAGCGTCTTCGCCGGCTCGCACGACGCGTTGATCCAGTGGTGGTACGGGCACAACGCGGTGGCCTTCTTCCTGACCACGCCGTTCCTCGGGCTCATGTACTACTTCCTGCCCAAGGCCGCCAACCGCCCCGTCTTCTCCTACAAACTGTCCATCGTGCACTTCTGGTCGCTGGTCTTCCTCTACATCTGGGCCGGCCCGCACCACCTGCACTACACCGCGCTGCCCGAGTGGGCCACCACGCTCGGGATGGTGTTCAGCGTCATGCTTTGGATGCCCAGTTGGGGCGGCATGATCAACGGCCTGTTCACCCTGCGCGGTGCCTGGCACAAGCTGCGCGACGACGCGGTCCTGAAGTTCTTTGTCGTGGGCATCACCTTCTACGGAATGAGCACGTTCGAGGGGCCGATGATGAGCATCAAGTCCGTCAACGCGCTGAGCCACTACACGGACTGGACCATCGCGCACGTCCACTCCGGCGCGCTCGGATGGAACGGCTTCATCGCCTTCGGCATGATCTACTGGCTCCTGCCGAAGCTCTGGAAGACGGAGATCTGGTCCAAGGGCATGGCCAATCTCCACTTCTGGATCGGGACCATCGGAATCCTGCTCTACATCGTCGCCATGTACTCCGCGGGGGTCACACAAGGCCTGATGTGGCGCGCGTTCGACGAGACCGGACGGCTCGCCTACCCGGACTTTGTCGAGACGGTCGTGCAGCTCGTTCCCATGTATTGGGTCCGCGTCCTGGGCGGCTGCCTCTACTTCATTGGGGTCCTGCTGGGCGGCGTCAACATGGTCATGACCGTGCTCAAGTCCCCCGGCAGACTGGAGGACACCGAGGTGCAGGTCCCGGCCCCCGACTGGAAGCCCGACGTTCGGATCAGCAGCAACATCGACGACACGCTCAACTCGCTGGAAGCCGCGACCAAATCCGGCCGGCACCGCCTGCTGGAGGGCTGGCCCCTGGTCTTCACCGTGCTCACGGTCGCAGGCATCTCCATCGGCTCTGTCGTGGAAATCGTCCCCATGCTGCTGGTGCGCAGCAATGTGCCGACCATCCGTTCCGTGACGCCATACACGGCGCTGGAGCTGGAGGGGCGCGACCTCTACATCCGCGAGGGTTGCGTCGGCTGCCACTCCCAGATGATCCGCCCGTTCCGCGACGAGATCGAGCGCTACGGCGAGTACTCCAAGCCGGGCGAGGGCGTGTACGAACACCCGTTCCTGTGGGGGTCCAAGCGCACGGGGCCGGACCTGGCGCGCCTGGGCACCAAATACCCGCACCTCTGGCATGTGCGTCACATGGAGGACCCCCGGTCCACGACGCCGCCGTCCCTCATGCCCGCGTACCCGCACCTGCTGAGCAACACGCTGGACCTCGGCAGCACCCAGACCAAGCTCGACCGCATGGCCATGTTGGGGGTGCCGTACAGCATCGAAGAGATCAACGACGCTGAGGCCACCGCCCGCGCGCAGGCAAACGAAATCGCCGACGAGGTGGTCGCCCAGGGCGGCCCGGACGGGTTGGCCGACAAGGAGATCGTCGCGCTGGTGGCCTACCTGCAGCGGCTCGGCACCGACATCAAAAAACGGGAAGGCGGGGCATCCGCTGACCTCGGAGGACAGTGATCATGTTCCGTGAACTCATGCAGACAGCCGGGCTCCAGATGTGGGCCGAGATTGGACTGGTCGCATTCTGCGTCGCGTTTGGGGCTGTCGTGGCCTACGTGCTCCACATGACGCCCAAAGAGGCCAGCGACGCCGCCCGAATCCCCCTCGAGGACGAGGAGGTGACCCGGTGAGCTCCGAATTTGACGACAAGATCCGCGACCACAGCTACGACGGCATCCAGGAGTACGACAACCCCATGCCGTCGTGGTGGTCCGTGGGATTCTGGGCGTCCGTCGTGTGGGCCGTCGTCTACGTCATCGCGATCTCCGTCGGCGCCATCGACACCTACGAAGTAGACCTGGCGCAGGGTCAGGCGGAGATCGAGCAACTTCGCAGAGCGCACGCAGGCAACGCGCCCAAGGTGGAGTGGACCGAGGCGAATCTCTCCACGGCGATCGCCGCGCCCGGCGTAGTTGAGGCCGGCCTTTCGCCCTACACAACCCGGTGCGCCCCCTGCCACGGCGACGCAGGTCAGGGCCTGGTAGGACCCAATCTTACCGACGATGCGTGGCTCCATGGCGGCACCAATATGGATATCTTCCGCTCCGTCAAGGACGGCGTCCCCGCCAAGGGCATGCCCGCGTGGGGCTACATCCTGACCCAGGATGAGCTCATCGGCGTCGTCGCCTGGATCCGCGCAGCGCAGGGGACAAACCCACCGGGGGCAAAGCCCGCACAAGGCACACCCGTCACCCCATGAACCCGGACCCAAAGGTTCTGGAGAGCCCCAACGCTGTCTTGTCCACGCTGGAGAAGGACGGGCGACGGCGCTGGATGCAGCCGGTCCGGTCCGCCGGCCAGAGCTACAGGCAACGCCTCGTGGTGGGCTGGTCCCTCATCGTCCTCTTTGTGGCGCTGCCTTGGATTCCGATCGCAGGGAAGCCGGCGGTTCTACTCAATGTGGCCGCAGGCGAGTTCACGTTCTTCGGCCTCACGCTCTACCCCACAGACACCCTGCTGCTCATGCTGGGACTGCTGGCCGTCTTCGCCGGGGTGGTCTGGGCAACCACGCTGCTCGGTCGCGTCTGGTGCGGTTGGGGGTGCCCCCAGACTGTGTATATGGAGTTTGTCTTTCGCCCCATTGAGGCGCTCTTCGAGGGCAACGCCAGCGCTCGCCGGCGCCGCGACAAGGAGGGGCTGACCTCCAACAATACCGCCCGCAAGTTCGGGAAATGGACGGCCTTCACCGTCTTCGCGGCGGCCATCGGTCACACCTTCCTGGCCTATTTCGTGGGTTGGGAGCAGCTGCTGACCTGGCTGACCTCATCCCCCACACAGCATTGGGGCGCCTTCGTCTTGATGGGTGCCACTACGGCGGGGATGCTCTTCGACTTTGGGTGGTTCCGAGAGCAGATGTGCACCATCGTCTGCCCCTACGCTCGCCTGCAATCCGCGCTGCAGGACCGCGACAGCCTCATCGTCTCGTACGACCCGTCGCGCGGTGAGCCCCGCGGTCGTCGGACCAGGTCATCGCCACTCCAACTCGACGACGGTGCCGCCCAGGTCACGCTCGGAGACTGCATCGACTGCGGCGCCTGCGTTCGAACCTGTCCGACCGGCATCGACATTCGCGACGGCAACCAGATGGAGTGCATCGCCTGCGTACAATGCGCAGACGCCTGCGACGCCATCATGGACAAGGTCGGCACGCCGCGCGGGCTGGTTCGCTACACCTCCAAGAACGCGGTGGAGGGCAGGCCGGCAAAGATCGCGCGGCCACGCCTGTTCATCTACACCGGTATCTGCGCCATCCTGGCCACGGCCTTCGTCGTCGCCGTCGTCGTGCGCACACCCCTGAAGATCGGCGTGACCCGCGCCGCCGACGCCCCGTTCACCGTGTTGCACGACGGTCGTGTGGCCAACCGACTCAAATTCCGCGTCCGAAACCGCGCCGCGGGGGGCGTGTTCACCTTGCAGGTCATCGAGCCACCGGGTGCGGAGCTCAAGATCCTCGGGGACCCGGACCTGACCCTCGCCAGCGGGCAGCAGAAACGCCTGGAAGCCTGGGTCATTGTGCCGCCCGAGTCCGTGCAATCCGGCCGCGGACGCGGGGTCTTCCGCGTGGACGGGGCCGGGCTCTCCGAGTCCATCGACTACACCCTCCTCGGCCCCCAGGGAGTCCTGAAGAAATGACACGAGACCAGCCCCAGGACGGCTCCGTACGCCGCAATTGGCACTTCCCGGCCATCGTGATTGGCCTGCTGCTCTTCTCCGTGGGCTCGCAGGTCTACCTGGTCACGTCGTCGCGCAGCGATGGCGGCGCGCAGGTAGAAACCAACTACTACACACGGGCCGCAAACTGGGACCAGTCGCAGGAGCGGGCCGCCGTCAGCGACGCGCTCGGTTGGACCCTCGACCTGCGCACGACCGTAGGCGGAAACGTGGAGATCATCATCACGGACAGTCACGGGGACCCCGTGCAAGGACTCGCCGGTGAGGTCGCGGTTCGGAGGCCATCCGTGGCAGGACAGGTCGGCCGAGCCGACCTGGTGGCCACCGGCCCCGGCAGATACCGTGCGACCCTGCCGGTGCAGCGCGCCGGCCTCTGGGACTTCACCGTCCGCGCAGCCCGCAGTGACGATGCGCCGCGCTTTGAGCGTACGGTCAGGCTCGACGTGCGCGGATGACGCCGTGCCTCCACTGCGGCGCAGAATGTGGAGCGCGCAGCGCCGAGCCGGCGTTCTGCTGCATCGGTTGCCACACGGTCTACTACGCCTTGGAGGGCGGAGGGCTCGACGCATTCTACCGGGTCCGCGAGATCGACCACCGCGCCCCACGCCCCGCCGCGCTCGGTGACGCGTCGGCTCTGCAGGACCCGACTGTCATGGCGCGCTCCGCGAGGGCGGTCGACGGGACATCACTCCACGAGATCGACCTGCACCTGGATGGCGCCCATTGCGCGGCCTGCGTCTGGCTCGTCGAGCAGCTCCCAGCGCAGGTGCCCGGCGTCGCCAACGCGCGCCTGGATCTGTCCCGGGCGAGGCTGCGCATCCGCTGGGATACCGACGCTGTCTCACTCCACACGATCGGGACCTGGCTGGCCCGCTTTGGCTACGTGCCACGACCGGCGGCAGAACCCGGCGCGAGTCACACCGCCGAGCGCCGACTCCTCGTCCGAATGGGCGTCAGTTGGGCGCTGGCCGGCAACGTGATGCTTCTGGCAGCGGCCCTGTATGCCGGGTTGGGCATCGAGAGCCACCCCGGCCTCGCCTCCGCTGCGCGTTGGTTGAGCCTTGGACTGACTCTGCTCACAGTCAGCTACGGTGGCCGCGAATTTTTTGCGCGGGCGTTCGCCGCCGCGCGCGGCGCCGGCCGTTCGATGCGCGGCCTGGGAATGGACCTGCCCATCGCGATTGGAATCACAGTGGGATTGGGCCATAGCGCATGGGCCACGGTCACTGGGCAGGGTGAAGTCTGGTTCGACAGCATCGCCGTCCTCATCGCGGCGCTGCTGACTGCCCGCTGGCTGCAGATGCGGGGCCAACGCGTGGCGCGGGAAGCCACCGAGCGCCTGGTGCGGCTGTTGCCTCAAACGGCCCGACGGGTCCGCGAGGGCCACGTGGAACAGGTCCCCACCGCGTACCTGAGCCGAGGGGACGTCGTCCAGGTGCGACCGGGTGAAGTCATCCCGGCCGACGGCGTCCTGGTGGCCGGAACCTCCACCCTCCACCGGGGAATCCTGACCGGGGAGAGCGCTCCGGAGCCCACAGGTCCCGGCGACGAAGTCCATGCCGGAATCACCAACCTGACCGGCTCAATCCAGATCCGGGTTCGTGCCGCAGCCGGCGATACGCGCGTCGGGCGCCTGTTGGCGCTGGTGGAGGGCCAGTCCGCCCGCCGGGCTCCCATCGCCCAATTGGCCGACAGGCTCGGCAGCTACTTCGTCCTCGGCGTCCTTGGCGCTGCCGCCGTCACGGCTGCACTCTGGCTGGTTCTTGAACCTGCCTCGGCGGTGGTTCATGTCGTCGCCCTGCTCGTCGTGAGCTGCCCGTGCGCGCTCGGAATGGCGACGCCACTCGGCCTCGCCGTGGCCGTGGGCCGCGGTGCGCGCCGGGGCGTCTTCATCAAGCATGACGACGTGCTGGAGAAGGCCGCGCGGGTGACGCACGTCGTCCTGGACAAGACTGGAACCCTGACCCACGGGGCGCTGCGCGTGCGCCGAACCTGGGGCGACGTAGCACCCGCCGAGAACCTGGTCTCAGCAAGCACGCACCCGGTCTCGCGCGCAATTGCCGCCACCCTGCGCGGCCCGCGGCAGATGGCAACCGGCGTGGAGGAGATCGCCGGCTGCGGCCTCCACGCAGGCCGGGTTCGGGTCGGCAGGCCCGGTTGGTGCGGCGCCTCTCCCGAAGACAGCGCGCTGCCGGCCGCACTCGACGAAGCGCTGGCCCACGGATTCACACCCGTGGCCGTCAGCTACGACGGCGTCTGGACCGGCCTGTTCGGCTTGCAGGACGAGCTGCGCCCGGACGCCCAACGTCTGATCGACGCATTGTTTGCGTGGGGAATCACGCCGGTCCTGCTCTCTGGCGACCACCCCGACGTCGTGCGCGAAGCAGCCGCCCAGCTCGGGATCAAGACCGCGCACGGGGCGATGTCCCCCGAGGGCAAGCGAGAGTTCGTCGACGCGCTGCGCATGTCGGGAGCCGTGGTCATGATGGTTGGCGACGGCGTCAACGACGCCTCCGCCATCCAAGGGGCAGACATTGGCGTCGCGGTTCACGGTGGCGCGGACATCAGCGTGGTCGCCGCCGATGTCTTCACGACACGGCCCGGGTTGGGACCGGTGGTCGAAGTGATCGGCGGTGCTCGCGAGGTAATGCAGACGATTCACCGCAACCTGGCCCTGTCCCTGCTCTACAACCTCACCGCCGTCTCACTGGCCGCTGCGGGGTTGGTAGGGCCGCTGCTCGCCGCCGTGGCCATGCCCATCAGCTCGCTGATCGTCGTTGGCTCGTCGTTGGCACAGCGGCAGTGGCAACACCTGGGAGGGCCCCCCGGGTTCCGGCGCCAACGAGGGCAGGCAATGGCCGCCCCTCAGAA
>CALBXO010000370.1 GCA_937890335.1 uncultured Pseudomonadota bacterium
TCCGCAGAGACGGGCGCGCTGATCAAACCGACCAACGCCACAATCCCCAGTCGCCATGGCTTCATGCTTGCTTCACCTGCGCTGTCTTCACTCTCACCAGACATAGGGTAGTGGTTGAAGGGCGAACCCGCAATTGTGCACGTCTGTGGGGGCGTTACTTCCCATTTCCGCAGCGCGCGCTGCTTGGCGGGATCGCGCCGGTCAGCTACGGTGCACTCATGCGAGTACTACCGCTCTTTGTTGCGCTGTCTATCTTCGTTGTTCCCGTCACAGTCGATGCGCAGACGATCGGGTTTGACGACGTGGCTGACGGGACGACCGTCGCAGACCGGTACGCGTCGAGCGGGGTGGTCTTCTCCGGGCCCGGCGATGGCCCTGCGACGTTTGGCGTATTTGGCAGTCCTGCGAGCTTCCGGAATTACCTCGTGGGCGAGCACGAGGGGACCGAGGACAAAAACGACACGAGCGAGTTCGGCAACGGCAAGCCGGCGGTGGAGATCGGATTTCGGTTCGTGCAAGAGGACGCAAAGACGCCCGGCGTGACCTCGCGGGTGTCACTTGTGATCATCTACCTCAACCGGGGCTCGCGTGCGCGCATCCGCGCGTTGGACGTGGAAGGCCTGGTGTTGACCGAAACGGTGGTGGAAGGGGTCCTGGGTGCCTATGCCATCCCAGCAGAGCTCTCCGCGACCGGGATTGCCGCGGTTCGTGTGACCTTCGAGCGCGACAAAGGGTTTGAGGACAACGCCGGGATTGACGACCTCAGTTTTGGTCCGGTAGTGGCTCCGTCGGCGCAGTAGCTGGCTGTGCATCGAGCAACCAGCCGCCGAACAAGTCGGATCGGCGGGCTCATCTCCTGCCGTTGTCCTCGCCTGTCTGGAAAGCGACCCACGCGGGCTTGGGCTCAAAACCGAGCCGCAGGTTGATCTGGTACATCGGGTTGTTCTCCTCATTGTCGGTGAAGACCTCGGTGTACCCGTTGCTGCGCGCCCACCGAAGCGCGCGAACCTTCAGCGCCGTGCACAGCCCTCGCCGCCGGTAGTCGCGCCGCACGCCAGTGAGGCCCACATAGAGCTTGTGCGGCTGCGCGGGCGCGAGGCTCAGGGTACTCAGCCCGATGCAGACATCGCCATCGACGGCGACGAAGTAGGCGCGTGGGTCGTAGCCTGGGCGGTGGAACCGGCCTCGGAAACGCTCTCGGGACTCGGGCACGATGGGCTCGGGGGCCGGCAGGTCCGTCACGATGGCGGCGTTCAGGTCGTAGAGGGCCTCAAACCAGTCCTCGGTGCGCGCGGTGAGCTCCGCGACGTCGAGGATGTCGTAGGGTCCCGCCGCGACGCGGTCGCAGACCGCCTTGAACGGCGTGTCGTCCCATGTTTGTGGGTTGAGCTCTGAGCAATTCTCCCGGTGGACGAGCGTGAAACCGTGGGACTCGAGCCACGCGATTCTGTGCTCGCGCGTCTCGCGCGTCTCCGCACAGAGGGTCTCTACGTCGCCGAGGTCGTGCACGCGCGCCAGCAGAAACTCGCCAAACGCGTCTTCCGGCTCGCGCCCGGCGGCCGGGTCCACGAGCCAATCGACGAAGTATTTGCCCGCGCGCGGTGACCACGCGCAGTCACACCATACGCCGAAGCCCACGGGGACCCCGTCGACCTCGAGCAGAAAGCGGGTGCGGCGGTAGTTCTTCTCCCAACGATCGGCCTCGGAGCGGGCCTCTGCCTCAGTGGTCGGGAACAACGGCCAGGCCAGGTTGTGAATCCGCACGTAGTGCGGCCAATCGGCGTCGGCGCCTGTAAATTCTCGGAATGCGTACGACACGACTCCCCCTTTCTCGCGGACTGCCCGCGGGCTGCTCGGGGATATGGGGGCGCGGTTCGGTCTGCGCAACCCCCTTGTGTCCACCGGTCGCCCTTGTCAGGTGCGTGGAGGCTGCGCGCGCCGTCACTCCCAGGGTGGGATGGCCTTGTAGTAGTTCTTGGACTTGGTCCACAGGTCCAGACGCTGCCCCACAAAGCGCGTCACCCGGTTCACATTGCTGGCCATCTGGAAGTCGTCGTCGGCGTCGATTCCCAGGTTGTAGTGCACCCGCGTGTAGATGGCCGCGGCTTCGACGAGCCCCTCGGGCGCTGCCCCGTAGCGGGCCTCAAGCTCCTTGGTCGCGCGTTCCGCCAACGCGGAGGCGGGTTCGGCCACGGTGGACACAATCCCGATGTCCGACAGCGCAATCACCGCGCGCCGCCACAGGTTCTCCACGCGTCGGGATGGGGCGACGCGTACCGTGGGGGACTCCAGGTGGCGCAACAGGGCCTCGCGGCGGGACGGCCGGTAGCCCACGGCGGCGAAGATCAGCGCGATCAGGAGCAGGAGCAGGAGCAGGAGCAGGAATTTGAAGCCATTCTCCGCTGCTTGTTGGGCGCCGTCTCGCGCCTGGTCCCAATCGGTCTCCGGTGCTTCCATGGGGTTGCCGTCACCTTGGCCACCGCCGCCGCCCTGGCCGCCGCCGCCCTGGCCGCCACCTGAGCCGCCCCCCGAGCCGTTGCCGTCGCGACCGCCGGACCCGCCACCGGACCCGCTGCCCCCCGAGCCGTTGCCGTCGCGGCCACCTGAGCCGCCCCCCGACCCATCGCCACCGGAGCCGCCTCCGGAACCATCACCAGAACCGTCAGACTGCGACCCATTGTTGGCCTGTTGCCCGCCGTCCCCCTTCCCATCGCCTCCCTTCCCGTCGCCTCCCTCGCCGTCCTCAGAGGTCGCGGTCCGGAACAGGAAGGGCGACACGACGGCAGTGGAACAGGTCAGCAGCAGCGCGAGAGCGCCCACACAGCCCCATGTCATCCACGAGATCCGGGCGCGTGGTTTGTAGCGTGCGGTGGCCGACAGTGCCGGCATGCGAACATCCACCGACTCCTGCCACAGGCTCAGCGACTGGGCCTGGCGCATGACGAGGTAGATGACAAAGAAGAGGATGGCGCCGGCCAGAATTGGGATCGTCACCACGTCCCAGACCGCCCATTTGGACATCTTCCACGCCGCGACCTTCCCCTTGGCGTTGATGATCATCACCGCGCCGCCCACGGCGTACATGGTGGGAATCCACGCGCCGAAGATCTCCATGCGGTTCCGGATGGCGAAGAACCCGCTCAGGATGGTGAACGGGAGCATGAACCACACGATGAACGCGAACGGCGCCAGGGGGCCGAGGGCGGCGAGCGCGGGCGAAATCAACACTTCCAGGAAGCAGCTGAAGGCGATGAGCAGGGTCGCGATCCAGGCGCGGGGGCGCAGGTAACCCAGCGCGTTGCCGAGCAACTGGCCCGCGATGGTCGCGAGCCAGAAGCTGCCAAGGATCGGGATGAGCTCCGGGCCTGGGTTGAGCACCGCAGCCACGACGGAGAACACCGTGAGGCCAAACCCCGTCATCACCCAATAGGCGCCCAGCGGTCGCCCCGCGTTGAGCAGCCAGTGCATGGCGCCCTTCACCGCGAGCCTCCCAGTTTGTCACCGTAGGCCACGCCGGCCCCTGGGCGATCCGAAGGGTAACCGCCAGGTGTCGCTCCGGGGTGCGCCGGGACCTCCCGCTGGCCGGCGCTCCCGCCGTTGCTGATGCCCACCAGACGGTAGCCGCCGCCGAGCACCTGCATCCGGTAGACCACGTCCGGGCGCTGGAGCATGGCGCCGAACGCGCGCTCACCCGCCTGAATCGCGCGCCCGCGTAGGAAGACCTTCTTGTCGCGCTCCTTCCGGCGCTGCCGATAGTGTTGGATGCGTCCGACGAGCGCATTCTCGTCGCTGCCGGCGGGGTGGGGAAGCTGCAGCCAGCGTCGGAACTCGTCCAGCCCGCCGCGAACGCCGGCGTCCTGCCAGTCCACCCACAGCTGGTAGGGCGTGGGAGGCTCCGGGCCCAGCGTGTCCAGAGGGTGCAGGTAGATCCAGGTGGTGCGGTCCCCGCCGGTGGGGTCCTGCGGCGGCGGCGCCAGCCGGGAGGTCAAGACGATGACGTAGTCGGCTTCCTCCCCGAGCAGCCCAAACACGTCCACGTCGCTCTGCCAGGCGGCCCGGCACCCCGCGTCGAACCAGGCTCGCCGGTCCGACTTTCCGTCCACGAGCTCCCGAACGGCGGGGCCGCCGGAGTGCGGCTGCAGCGCGGCGACCAGCCGTACCTGCTCCCCTTGCTCCACCAGCTGGTGCGCGGTGCTCACCCAGACGTCGACCAGGGCGTCGAGGATGGGATCGATCACCGATGTGTGCGGCGCGAACTCCGGCGGCACCCAGGTGTCCAGCGCGATGACGACGCGGTGCGCGTTGATCTCGCGCGACTCCGGCAGCCGCACGTTCAGACGCCCCACGCGCATGGAGAGCTTCCAGTGCAGCCGCCGGGTGTCGTCGCCAGGCAGGTACTCCCGGAACCGAAAAAAGTCCTCGGTGGGAAATTTGTGCGGGCGCGTGAGGATGTCCGGCTCCTCCAGCGGCGTGCGCGGCGGTTCGATGATCTCCACCGGACGAATCGTGGGGAGGATCTTCACCTTGCCGGTGGCCAGCGACGCTACGTTGACCTTCGTCAGGCCAAGCATATCGACGTAGTGGATGCGCGCGGGGCCGGTGAAGTGGGTGCCGCGCGGTGTGCGCCGCAGCGCGCTGGTGAGGGTGATGGACTTGCTGCCCGCCCGTGGCGGGACCACGTGCCGAATCTCCGTCTCCAGGCCGCCCGGCAGTGTGTCCTGCACCACCAGGAAGAAGCCGGGGAGGATGGGCACCTTCTCAAAGATGAAGTGCTCCTCGACCGGCTCACCCACGCTGCCAATGGCCGGGTGATACTCTCGCCGGATTCCGGCGCTCTGGCGTCCAAGGCCATACTGGAACGTTTTCACCATGAACGCCGACAGGAACACGGAGATGCCGGTCACCACGTAGAAGAGCGTCAGGCTCGCGACCGCGACCACGCCGAGGCTCGCCCATTGCAGCCCGAGTGACATGAGCACAAACACGGCGCCACTACAGAGGACAAAGTACCCGCGGGAGGTGAGGATCCGCGTGTTGCGGTAGGCGCTGTCCAGCAGCGTTCGCAGCGTCAGATGGCCGGCGGCGCGCAGGTAGCGCGCTTCCCGGAGGGTCTTGATGAGGACGCCAAAGACCTGCACCAGAAACAGCGGCCCGATGAGGCACAACGCCAGCACGGTCAACCACCCGGCGGTGTCGGCGACCTCGCTGACCTCGAAGAAGACGCTGCCGAGCCCGCCCACCAGGAACGGGGACAATAGCAGCGTCGAGCCGTGGAAGGCGATGCCACCGAGTGCGAGCAGCGGGTGGACGGTCTGTGGTGCCGCGTTCCTCATCAGCGTGGAATGGGCACCAGCGCCAGAGTGTCCTGCACGTAGCGGACGGCGGAGCGGTTGCCGGAGATCACCAGACGGTGCCCCAACACATCCGGCGCGACCATCTGCACGTCCTTCGGGATGACGTGGTCGCGCCCCTGCAGCATGGCGCAGGCCATGGCCGTGCGCACCAACATCAGCGTCGCACGTGGGCTGACCGCCTGCAGGCACTCCGTGTCGTTGCGCATATGGGTGACCACGCTGACGACGTATTTCTTGAGCGAGTCGGACACATAGACGTAGGGCACGGTCCGCTGCCAGCTCAGAAAGTCCTCCGTCGTCATGACGGGTTGCAGGTTGTCGAGGACGTTGTCGTGACCGAGGTGGATGTCCAGCATCCGCAGCTCCGCCTCCGCCGGGGGGTACCCCATGGACAGCCGCATCGTGAAGCGGTCCAGTTGGGCGGCGGGCAGGGGGTAGGTGCCGTCGTGTTCCAGCGGGTTCATCGTCGCGATGACCAGAAACGGCTGCGGCATGACGTGGGTCGTCCCCTCGACCGTGACCTGACTCTCCGCCATCACCTCCAGAAGGGCCGCCTGCGTCTTGGGCGTCGCGCGGTTGATCTCGTCGGCCAGAAGGATGTTGGTGAACACCGGCCCCGCCTTGAACTCAAACGCCTTCTTGCGCATGTCAAAGACGTTGTTGCCCGTGATGTCCATGGGCAGCAGGTCGGGAGTGAACTGGATGCGGCTGAAATTGCTGTGGATGGTGGCCGCCAGCGAGCGCGCCAGCACCGTCTTGCCGACGCCGGGCACGTCGAGCAGCAGCACATGACCGCGGGCGGTGATGGCGGTCAGGAGTTTGTAGATTACGTCTTGCTTGCCGAGTATGACGCGCTCAATATTGGCGACGACGCGGTGGAACTGCTCGGTGATCTGGGCGATGGTCTCGGCGACCTCGACGTTCTTTTCGGGCGACTGGAAAGCGGCCGACATGGGCATCTCCTCATCCCAACAGGATGGATTTCATCTTGAAGACAAAGTGGCTCCAACCCATGGGCTGGTGTTGGTGCTCGAGCTCGGCGAGCCGGCTTGGGGAGACGCCCCAACTGCGGGCAAAGGCGCGGACGACGCGGAGTTCGCTCGAGTCGCCCTCCTTGTCGATCCAGGCCAGCTGCAGCATCAATCCGACGAGTTTTTCGCACTCCTCAAGGCTGCCGACCTCGCCGACCTCATGGGGCCGGTGCACGCGGAGTTCGTGGTCCTCCAGCGGCTCGAGCCCCTCCTCTTTGAGCACGCGCTCCACGAATCTGCGTTCGGCCTGCAGCACGCGCCCGTCAGCCGCCATGACGCTCACGAGCGGCAGGATCCGGTTGCGCCGCCGCGCTGTGGGTGTGGACGGAAGCACGATGCGAATCGTGGGCGAGACGCCCTGCGGACCCTCCGCCAGCGCATCCGTCGCGGTGTCGTGGGAGACCTGCGTCGGCGGCGCGTCGTGGCCCGCCTGCATGCCTGACAGACCGCCGCTTAGGTGGCTGAACAGGAACCCGAGTACGTCGAACGACGTAGTCACGGGCTCCCCAGCCTGAATCTTGGCGTGAATCGCCTCCGCGCTGTCCTCTCCGAACGAGGTGGAGATCAGCTCGTCCAGGGTCATGGAGTCGGCATGGGCCCACGCGGTCAGCGCGTCGCGCACCGCCTCCGGGTCGGTGAGATCGCGCGGCGACGCAGTCACCTCCGCGAAGGCGCCAAGCCCACAGCTGCACCGGAACGAGCTACGCGTCTGGTCGGTGATCGGTGCCGCGCAGCTGGGACAGCGCTCCTCCACCAGGGCGTGCTCGACAGCGCAAACAGGCGCGACGCTGCCGCGGGTCGCGCGCCCGCACATCCGGCAGTGGGTCTCCGCGGGGACGCCCAGGTGACAGCAGGCCTCGGCCTCGTCGAATGTCTCCACGACGGCGCCCTCGACGTGGCAATGCACGCAGGGCGCCAGCACCTGAAAATGACGCACGCTGTTGTGCTCCCTGGGCCGTAGTGACGCCCGCGCAGCCTACGCTGCCCACCCTCGGGTGCGCAACTTCGCAGTGCCTGGTACACGGCTTCTCCGACGGTCGGCGCCGGGTCGCTTCGACCGGTCGGTTTCGCCGCCCGCCAGGTGCCCAGAAGTCTCCTGTTCGGTAGAGCAAACCCTGCCAGATTTTTGGACCGCCTGCGGTGCAAGGGTTGCACACGGTCGGGCAAGGTCGCAGATGTTGCGCGGGAGGGAGATGCGCGGATGCCGTTGTAGACGGGGTCCGTGGTGCGTCCGGCACGGAAGTTGCCTAGGTGAGTGGTGTTTTTCGGGCCATCTGCGGATCGACAGCGGTCCCCGTT